>JBDTKQ010000246.1:0-4483 GCA_039935235.1 Caulobacteraceae bacterium | reverse complement strand
TTCTACTATTTCCACAACTGCCTCTACGAAGGCGTGTGGAAGGACAATCGCCGGCGCCACACCGAAAAGATCGAGACCTGGGACCTGCTCAACAAATACGGGCGCGACTACAAGGTGATCTTCGTCGGCGACGCGACCATGAGCCCCTATGAGATCACCTATCCCGGCGGCTCGGTGGAGCACTGGAACGAGGAGCCGGGCGCCGTGTGGATGGACCGGGTGGCGAGAACCTGGGAGAGCGTGGCCTGGCTCAATCCCACCCCCGCGCGCCACTGGGATCATACTCCCTCCATCGCCGTCATGCGCCAACTCCTCGCGGACCGCATGTTCCCACTGACAATTCAGGGGCTCGATCAGGCGATGCGGGAGCTGGTGCGGTAGGGATCGACCCGGAACAACCAAAGAACATACCGTAACGATATGGCGATGGCTTTCGACACGCTATCCGCGGCAAAGGCGCTGAAAATCGCTGGGTTCGGTGACGTCGGCGCCGAAGCGATCGTCGCCCTGGTCGATCGCTCGGCCCCGCTTCCGACCCTCGACCATCTGGCAACCGCGCATGATCCGGAGAAGTTGTAGTCGCGCCTCGAACTATTCGTCGCCACCGGTGTCGCAGGGGGCGTGGCGGTTCTCGTGCTGGCGCAAATCGTAATATGGTTCCCCGGAATCGCGGCTTGATCTTCGCGCCACACCGAGCGGGAGCGCCCTCATGGCTATCCTCAACATCTTCTCCCCCGGATGGGTGAACGGGAACACGGCCACCCAATTTGTGCCCAATCCGTGGGGGACGGCCGATGTCTGGGTCCAATGCACGGTCCCGGCGATGCAGGTGAACAGCGATCTGTGCCTCGGCGGCTTCGGCATCGTCGAGATCGATTTCCTCGACGACCAGGGGCAGGTCCAGACCACGCGCTTCGGCGATCCGGGCAACCTGGGCAGTGTCGTCCCCGAGAACCTGCCCCCGCGCCTGTTCCAGCCGCGAATGGTGTCGGTTACCCTGGCGCACACCGTCGCCGATCTTCGGTCCACCGGGACCGTGACCCTGTTTCAGTGGGGATGACCATGACCTCGAGCGGCGCGCCGCAATCCACCCCCGGTGTCCCCGCCTCGCGGGCGCGGACCCACGTCGTCCACGACAAGGCGACCGGCGCCATCCTTCACGTCCACCACACCGTCGAGTTCGAGGGCGGCGCGGCGCAGGCGGAAGCGCCGGAAGATCGCGCCCTGCGCCTGGCCCGCGCCGGCTCCGAGGCGGCTGTGGTCGAGGTCGATCCGGCCGAGGTCGACCACCGCCGCTCGATCCGCATCGATCCGGAGACCGGTCGTGTGATCCCGGCGTGAACGGCGAGGCTTGCGCGCACCGCCACGCGGCCCGACAGTGGGCGCCCCGACCCCGCCTGAAATCCCTTGCGAGACCGAAACCCTGTCCCCCGCCCCCGAACCCCTCGACCCCGAGCACGATGCAGCGACCAAGGCGGCGGTGCTGACGGCCGCCGAGCGGCTTTTCGCCCTCCACGGATTCCAGACGGTTTCGGTGCGGGACATCACCGCCGAGGCGGGGGTCAATCTCGCCTCGGTCAACTATCATTTCGGCTCGAAGGACGCTCTTCTCTTCGAGATCTTCCGCCGCCGCACCGCCGAATTGAACCGCGAGCGGGCGCGGATGCTGCACGAGGCGGCGGATCGACACGCCGGGCGCCCGCCGGTGCGCGAGATCCTCACCGCCCTTATCGCCCCGCCGCTGCGCTGGTCGACCCCGGACCACGCCCGGCGGATTTCCGTGCAATTCATCATCCGCGCCCGCAGCGAGGGGACCGAGGCGATGCGCGAGGTGATCCGCACCGATGTATCCCACCTGCGCCGCTTCGCCGATGCCCTTGTCGCCGCCCTCCCCGATCTGGCGCCCGAGGAGGTCTATTGGCGGCTGCATTTCACCCTCGGCATGATTCACAACAACCGCTTCGCCGAGTTCGATCGGCTCCATGCCCTCTCCGAAGGCGCCACCCGAGAGGGCGACGTCGAGACCCTGCTCGAACGCATGGTCGATTTCGCCGAGGCCGGGTTCTCGCGGCGGTAGGCGGTCCGGCGTCTGGCTCCAACGGATGGTCGTTTCCGCGGAGGCGTCGCTCTCGCGGCCGCCCATGGTGGACCATCCGCGGTTTGACGGCAGCCCGGCTGACATGGGAGCCTGCGTCATTCGAAACCCAACCGCGGGGGCGCGACATCCATGACCTATCTCACCGCCTTTGCGATCGTGGTGGCCGCCGCCGCGGCGGCAGCCGGGGCGAGCTGGATTCTATCGGGGTGGGTGGCGATCGAGACCCGCAGACGCCATCACGAGATCGGCGGCCAGGTCTTTCTCCAACTTGGCGTGGTCTTCGCCGTCCTTCTCGCCTTCGTGTTCAACGAGGCGTGGGGCGAATACAACACGGCCGCACAGGCGATCGATGGCGAGTGCGGCTCCCTTCACGGGGCGGCCATGATCGCCGCCGCCCTCCCCGACGGGCAAGGCCGGCCGATGACCGCGGCCATCGAGACCTATGCCGCCGTGGTAGTCCATGAGGAGTGGCCTGCCATGGCGCGGCGTCGTCGCAGCGGCGAGGCGGGGGCCGATTTCCAGCGCATGATCACGGTGGCGACGAAACTGCCGGCCGCCGCCCCCGGACAAGTCGCGGGGCAGGCGCAAATCCTCTCTCTTCTCGCCCAGGCTCACGACAGCCGCGAGACGCGCCTGTTCCAGATGACTCAGGCGCTCCCCGCCGCCCTGTGGTTCGTATTGATCGCGATCGCCGTCGTGCTCATCGCCTTTGTTCTGATGGCCGGAATCGAGACCCCAGGCCTGATGATCTTCGCCACCGCCTTCACCGGGTGTACGGCAATGATCCTGGTGCTGCTGAAACTGCTCGATTATCCCTTCGAGGGATCGGTCGCCCTTGGACCGACGGATTTCATCGACCTCGCGGCCAAGGTGGCGCCGCTGGCGCGGTAGCTCCCGGCCCCGTCAAGGCGTGACGCCGAAGGACTCGTTCCCCCAGGAATTGCCCCCGACCATGAATTCGACGTTGGGGAAAATCGCGCCGGCGAGGCCGAATCGTTTCACGGTAGCCGCCGAAATGTCCGCCGCGCCGCCGGTTCCCACGACGGTCACGCCCGGCGCGGGAAACAACCTCAAGCCGAGCCGCGCGGCGCTCGCCGGGGTGATCATGCTGTAGAAAGCCCCGCTGTCGGCGATGAACCGGGTTTCCGCGCCGTTGATCCTCGCGTCCACGAGAGGCGTGCGACCGGCCATGGTCACCGGCAGTTCGGCGACAATACCCAACTTGCATTGCGCGGCGGCGGGCGTGGCGGCCAGAGCGGCAACGACCGCGAGGGCGATTCGGGCCTTCATCGCGCCACGCTACACCGGCCACACGCCGAGCGAAAACCAGGGTGCGGCTCGGCGAGCCCGACGCAAATCCCGCGCGTGTTTGACCAGAACGGCGATCGGGTAAACAGTGGCGCGAGCCGGCGGCCGAGGGGGAACCGATGAGACGAAGGTGGTTGCTCGTGATCGTCGTCGCGGCGTTCGCCGCCGCCCCGGTCTACCCGCTGCTCGCCCAGGACGACGGTTTCGCCGGGCGGAGCCATCTTCCCCCGGTTGCGCCTCCGCCGCCTCCCAGGCAATCGGGTCCGATCCAGTCCGGTCGGCCGCCGACCCCCGCGGCCGGGGTCGATTCGGTAGTCTTCGGTCCGAACTCCTACTATTGCTTGATCTCTGGCGCGCGCTACTGCCCCTACGACCCGCCGGGCCTCGAGGGCTATCCCTGCCGATGCGGCGGCGAGCGCGGGCGCATGCAATGAAGCGGCTGGCCGCGGCGCTCGGGCTGTTGATCGGATTGATGGCCGTGCCCGGTGTCGCGATGGCCGCACCGGCGACGCCGCTGCAGGCCTGCATCCTGCGTCAAGCCCTGCCAGAGGCTAACTCCGGCGACGCGCTCGACCGGATGGACAAGGCGCGAGGCGTCTGTTTCGACGTGGCGGCCGACGAGCAGCGCCTGCGCATCCTGAAGGTCAACGAGCGGATCTACGAAAACCAGCTTCTCGAGGCCAATGTCCTGCTGGTCGTGGTCACCGCAATCACCCTCTCGGGCGTCGCCCTGTCGGCCCTGCAGCTCTACGCGAGCTATCGATTGGCCCTCGTGGGGCACGGGGTTCTCGCCGACGGCGGCGAGGTGGATCTCCACGCCAACAGCATCGCGGTGAAATCCTCGGTGGTCGGGGTCGTCATCCTGACGATCTCCCTGGCCTTCTATGCGCTCTTCATCGTCTATGTTTATCAGATCAGACCCTATGCGGGGATCACCTCCCTCGGATCGAGCGCCGGCCCCTCGGCTCCGCCAAACGTTCCTTCGCCGCCGCCGCCGCCCGGAATGAAGGCCGTGCCCCGCTGACGGCATTCACACCTCGCCAGAGTCCGCCGTCCACATGGAAACGGCGCCGCCCG
>JBDTKQ010000245.1:0-4448 GCA_039935235.1 Caulobacteraceae bacterium | reverse complement strand
CGATGACCTCGGCCGGCTTGCGCTCGGCGTCCATGGCCCGCTCGGCGGGGGTGCGCGCCGGATCGGCGAGAGCGGCGGCCACGGCAACTGCCCCGCTCGCGGTCGCGGCGACGGCGCCCCCGGCGGCCATCGCCCCGAGAATCGCGGCCGAGCCCAAAAGGGCGCAGGTCGTTCCATGTCGCATGACGAGCTTCCTCGAATGTTTGCTTCTCGCCCCATTCATTCCACAAGGGGCGCCGAGCTCCAAGCCTTGAACGGACGAACCCGCCGATGAGTCCCCTTCCCCTCGCCCCCTTCCCCGCCCTTCGCCTCCGCCGCCTTCGCCAGGCCGAATGGACGCGCCGGCTGGTGCGCGAAACCGTGCTCACTCCGGCCGATCTGATCTGGTCGATCGTCGTCCACGAGGGCGAGGGCCGTGTGCCGGTCGCCTCGATGCCCGGCGTGGACCGCCTGTCGGTGGGCGATGCGGCGGGCGCGGCGCGGGAGGCGAAGACCCTCGGCATCCCCGCCATCGCCGTCTTTCCCCATATCGACGGCGCCAGGAAGAACGCCCGCGGCGACCTCGCGCTCGATCCCGACGGCCTCGTCGCCCGGGCGGTGAAGGCGATGAAGGACGCCGCGCCCGAGGTCGGGGTGATGTGCGATGTCGCCCTGGATCCCTTCACCGACCACGGCCACGACGGCCTGATCGAGAACGGCCGGGTGCACAACGACGCCACCCTCGAGCGGCTCGTCGCGCAGGGACTGATGCAGGCGAAAGCCGGCTGCGACATCCTCGCCCCCTCGGACATGATGGACGGTCGCGTCGGCGCGCTGCGCGCCGCGCTCGAGACGGAAAGTCTCTGCGACACCCTGATCATGGCCTATGCCGCGAAATACGCCTCGGCCTTCTATGGCCCCTACCGCGAGGCCATCGGCTCGGGAACGTTGGGGGGCGGCGCGGTGGAAAACCCGCCGGACAAGTCCAGCTATCAGATGGATCCGGCCAATTCCGACGAGGCCCTGCGTGAGGTCGCCCTCGACCTCGCCGAGGGGGCCGACATGGTCATGGTCAAGCCCGGTCTCCCCTGTCTCGACGTCGTCCGCCGGGTAGTGGAAACCTTCGCCGCCCCGACCTTCGCCTTTCAGGTCAGCGGCGAATACGCCATGCTCAAGGCCGCCGGGCAGATGGGCTGGATCGATGAAGAGCGGGCCATCCTCGAAAGCCTTGGCGCGTTCAAGCGGGCCGGCTGCGCGGGCGTGATCACCTATTTCGCGCCGCTGGCGGCGAGGATGTTGGGGGGGTGAGGCGCGTCGAACCATGCTGATCCGCCCCGCGATCCGCGAATGTCGGACGTGGTCGCTCGACAGCCGGCCGTGGGACGGATTCGCGCGCCGGGTGCGTCTCTCTCCACGGCGCGACGACCTCGCGGTCTTGAAGGGGCATCGCTGTCGCCAAGCATGGCGTCCCGGCGATGTTCCCACGCTATCGTCACTCTATGACCAACGAGCACGCCAAGGTTGAATTGGTTGAGCTTGAGCGCCTGCTGGCGCAGGTCGAAGGTGGCCTCACCCGGCTGGCGAACGCGACCGATGCCAAAGATGATCAGCGGCACCGGACCTGGACCGGCGCCCCCGGCGGCGGCTGCCGCGCGAGTCCGGCTGAATGGACGTGGGCGAGGCAATCAACGGTCCGCACCCGGGTTGTCGGTCTCCAGGCGGCTGGACGCTCAGGGGGCTGGTTCTTTCGCCGAGCGCCCCGCCAGCCGCGCCGCCAGGCTCGAGGTATCCCACCGGCCGCCGCCCATGGCCTGCACCTCGGCGTAGAACTGGTCGACGAGGGCGGTGATTTCCACGCGTGCGCCGTTGGCGCGGGCCTCGTCGAGGACCAGACCGAGATCCTTGCGCATCAGGTCGACGGCGAAGCCGAAGTCGAACTTGCCCTCCGCCATGGTCGCCCAGCGGTTGTCCATCTGCCACGACTGGGCGGCGCCCTTGCCGATCGCCTCGTGGACCCGCGCGGGATCGAGACCGGCGCGGGCTGAAAAGGCCACGGCCTCGGCCAGACCCTGAACCACTCCGGCGATGCAGATCTGGTTGACCATCTTGGTGAGCTGGCCGGCTCCGGAGCCACCCATATGCTGGATCGCCCTGGCGTATGCGGCCATGAGCGGCCGAGCGCGTTCGACGGCGGCGGCGTCCCCGCCAACCATTGCCGAAAGCTGGCCCTTTTCCGCTCCAGCCTGCCCGCCGGAGACCGGGGCGTCGAGAAAGACGGCGCCGCGTTCGGCGGCGAGGACCGCCATCTCGCGGGCGACCTTGGCCGAGGTGGTCGTGTGATCGATGACGATGGCGCCGGGCGTCAGGGCGGGGAGCGCCTGGCTCATCACCGCCCGGACATCGTCGTCGGCCTTGACGCAGAGGAACACCAGCTCGCATCCCGCGACCGCCTGGGCGATGCTCGCCGCCCCCCGGCCGCCGTTCGCCGCGACCCACGCCGCCGCCCGGGCGGCGGTGCGGTTGAACACCGCCAGGTGGTGTCCGGCCACGGCGAGGTGACCGGCCATGGGAAAGCCCATGACTCCAAGGCCGATGAAGGCGATCTTCATTGCGCCGTTGCTCCCTCGCGTTTCGTCTCTTGCGCCGGCCCCCGCCATAGCCCCAAATCAGGCGATTCCAAACGGATCGGAACCGATCGTCCCACCCCGCGCGTGACCCAGCACTTTCCCACCCGCAGATTGCGCTTTTTCCTCACGGCGCCCTCGCCGTGCCCCTATCTGCCCGGGCGCGAGGAGCGCAAGGTGTTCGCCCATCTCCCGGCGCTCGACGGGGCGGGAGTCAACGACTCGCTCACCCAGGGCGGGTTTCGCCGCTCGCAGAACATCGCCTATCGCCCAGCCTGCGAGAACTGCTCCGCCTGCGTCTCGGCCAGGCTTCGCGTGGCTGCCTATCGTTTCTCAAGATCCCAGCGGAGGGTGGTGGCGCGTAACCGGGGGCTCGCCCGCCATGAGGTCGAGGCGGAGGCGACCCGCGAGCAGTTCGACCTCCTCCGCCGCTATCTCGTCTCGCGGCACTTTGGCGGCGGCATGGCGGAAATGACATGGGCGGACTATGTGGCGATGGTCGAGGACACCTCGGTGCGCACCCACATGATCGAGTATCGGGGCGCCCCGGAGGGCGGCGGTCCCGGCGAGCTTCTCGCCTGCGCCCTGGTCGACCAGCTCAGCGACGGGCTTTCGCTGGTCTACAGCTTCTTCGATCCCGCCATCGGCCGCACGAGCCCCGGCTCGTTCATCATCCTCGATCACGTGGCCCGGACCGCCGAGGCGGAATTGCCCTATCTCTATCTCGGCTATTGGGTCAGCGGCAGCGAGAAGATGGACTACAAGGCGCGGTTCTCGCCGCTGGAAGTGCTGACTCCGCAAGGCTGGGCGCTCCTGCCGCGAAACGACCCGGCCACCCTTGGCTGACGCCCCCGCCATCGACCGCCTCGTGGAGATCATGGCGACGTTGCGCGATCCGGTGCGGGGGTGCCCGTGGGACCTCGAGCAGACCTTCGCGACCATCGCTCCCTACACCATCGAGGAAGCCTATGAGGTCGCCGCCGCCATCGACGAGGGCGACCTTGGCCACCTCAAGGAAGAGCTCGGCGACCTGCTGTTGCAGGTGGTCTATCACGCCCGCATGGCCGAGGAGATCGGGGCGTTCGATTTCGCCGACGTCGCCGAGACGATCAGCGAGAAGATGGTTCGCCGTCATCCCCACGTTTTCGCGGGAGCCGAGGCCCGATCGGCGGCGGAACAGACGCGCGCGTGGGAGACGATCAAGGCCGGGGAACGGGCCGGCCGGGCGGCCACCCCCGCGAGCCTGATGGACGACGTGGCGGCGAACCTTCCCGCACTGACCCGGGCGCTGAAGCTGTCACGCCGGGCGGCGAGCGTCGGCTTTGTATGGGCGAACATCGGCGAAGTCATGGACAAGCTGCGCGAGGAGGTCGCCGAGCTCGAGGCCGAGATCGCCGCGGGCGACACCGTCATGGCCGGCGAGGAACTGGGCGACGTGCTCTTTGTCTGCGCCAATATCGCCCGCTCGCTCGGGACCGATCCCGAACAGGCGCTCCGCGGCGCCAATGCCAAGTTTATCCGGCGATTCAGCTTTATCGAGGCGCGGCTGGCCGAGGCCGGGGAGTCTCCGGCGACCAGCGATCTGGCGCGCATGGAAGTGCTTTGGCTGGACGCCAAATCGGCGGAGCGGGTAAAATCACGCGGCGAGGGCTGAGCGCCGCCTGTTTCCTCAAATGCTCCGGCTTGCCCTTTCGGTTGGTGTGGGCCAAATCCTTGAGGCGCCCTTCAGCGTGCTTCGCGGCGTCTCGCCGCGTTTGGCGGAGAGCGCGGCGCCGGCGACTTTCTGCTGGGCGGGTTCCCGCAACTCACCGGGCTCAGCCTACAGCGGCGGCGTTGGGGCGAAGC
>JBDTKQ010000244.1:0-3821 GCA_039935235.1 Caulobacteraceae bacterium | reverse complement strand
GCGGCGCGCACGGCGGGCGTGTTCTGGAAACAGGAAACGGAGTTCTTCCGCCAGGTCAGGGCGTGGCGGACCGCCGAACTCGACGCGGTGCAGCCGGAAATCCTCGCCGCCGACCTGGCGTGCAAGGTGAAAGACGCCCCCGACCGCCTCCTCGCCGAGCGCCTCGCCTTCACCATCGCCGGCCGCGCGCGGCGGCTCGGATTGTAATTCAGCGACCCCCGCTGAGGCGCCGGCACACCTCGTCGAGCTGTTCGAGGGTGGCGTAGCGGATACGCACCTCTCCGGCGCCGTTCCGGTCGCGAACTTCCACCGCCAAACCGAGCACCTCGGAAAGATCCGATTCCAGAGCCCTGGTGTCGGCGTCCTTCACCCTCGCCCCGCGCGCCGCCGGCCGCGCCGCGCCTTTGGCTTTGCGCGCGAGGGCCTCGGTCTGGCGCACGTTGAGCCCGCCCTTCACCACCTTGTCGGCGAGGGCTTCGGCATCGCCCGCCTCCAGAAGCGCCCGGGCGTGTCCGGCGGTGAGCCGTCCCGCTTCCAGATGATCCTGCACGCTCCGGGGCAGTTTCGTCAGGCGCAGGGTGTTGGCCACGTGGCTGCGGCTCTTGCCGACGAATCTGGCGATGGTCTCGGCGCTGCGGTTGAAGCGTTTGGCCATCGCCGCGTAGCCCCTGGCCTCCTCGAGGGCGTTGAGGTCGGCGCGCTGGACGTTCTCGATGATCGCCACCTCCATCCCCTCGAGATCGTCGAGATCGCGCACCAGCGCCGGGATCGCGCGCAAACCGGCCTGTTGCGCGGCCCGCCACCGCCGCTCCCCGGCGACGATCTGGTATTCACCCTCTCCGCCGGGAAGGGGACGAAGGAGGATCGGTTGGATCACCCCACGCTCGCGGATCGAGGCGGCCAGTTCGTCCAGCGCCGCCGCGTCGAAGGCGCGGCGCGGCTGATCGGGATTGCGGTGAACCAGTTCGATGGCAATATCCCGTGTCCCCGCCGCGCGGCGCCCCTCGGGGGTGGCCGCCGCCTCGGAATCGTCGAGCAGGGCCGACAATCCCCGCCCAAGCCCGCGTCGCCCCTCGGCCATCAGATCTCTCCCCGTTGTGTGTCCAGAACCGCCGGGCTCCGCCGGCGGCGTTCCCGCGCGACCACCTCCCTGGCCAGACCCAGATAGGCCTGGCTGCCGGCGCATTTGAGATCGTAGATCAGGGCGGGCTTGCCGAAGGACGGCGCCTCGCTCACCCGCACGTTGCGCGGGATCACCGTGCGATAGACCGCATCCCCCAGATGGGCGCGGACGTCCCGCGCCACCTGACCCGAAAGGCTGTTGCGGCGGTCGTACATGGTCAGCACCACGCCCTGGATTTCGAGCGCCGGATTGAGGGTGGCGCGCACCATCTCCACCGTTCGCAGAAGCTGGGTGAGGCCCTCGAGGGCGAAGAACTCGCATTGCAGAGGGACGAGGACAGCATCGGCGGCGGTCATCGCGTTGAGGGTCAAAAGATTCAGTGACGGCGGACAGTCGATGAGGACGTAGCTGTAGACACCCTGCGCCCGCAGCGGCGCCAGAGCGTCCTTGAGCCGGTGGGCGCGCCGGGGCCTGGCCCCCAGCTCCAGTTCGATCCCCGCCAAATCCGCCTCGCCGGGCGCCAGATCGAGGCCCGGCACCAGGGTGCGCACCGCCGCGTCGCCCAGCGGATAGTCCTCCATCAGGACATCGTAGAGGGTCCGGGTGCGCGCCTGGGGCGGGACGCCGAGGCCCGTGGAGGCGTTGCCTTGCGGGTCGGCGTCGATCAGAAGCACCCTCTCGCCCACCGCCGCCAGTGCGGTTCCCAGATTGATCACGGTCGTGGTCTTGCCCACCCCGCCCTTCTGGTTGGCCACCGCGAGAACCCGGAGCGCCCTAGCCACGGGCGGGCGCCAGCGCGGAGACCTCGAGCACGCGGCCCCGCGGATCGCTGAGGCTCGGCCACGTCCGGGCGTGAAACCGCCATGTCTGATGGGCCCGGACAATCTCGCCATCGACCCCCTCGCCCTTGAGAAACAGGGCGCGCGCCCCTTTTTCGATCGTCGGCCGGGCAAAGGCGAGGAGACGCCCCAGCGGGGCGCACGCCCGCGCCGTGACCACCTCGACGCGGAGGGCCAGGGTTTCGGCGCGGGCATTGTGGACTTCGGCCGGGAGGTCCAGCGCGGCCGCCGCCTCGGCGAGGAAGCGGCATTTCTTGGCCACGCTCTCCACCAGATGCACCCGCGCGCCCGGCGCACCCTTCAGCAGGATGGCGAGGATCAGCCCGGGAAACCCCGCGCCGGCCCCCAGATCGGCCCACGTCCGGGCGCCCGGCGCGAACCACAGAAGCTGGGCGCTGTCGAGAAAATGCCGCGCGCGGAAATCCGCGAGGCTCGCCGCGCCCACGAGATTCATCGAGCCATTCGCCGCTTCGAGGCGCAGGCGGAACGCCTCGAGGTCGGCCGCCCGCGCGGGGGTCCAGCCGATGGCGTCCAGCAGGGCCGCGGGCGAGGGCGGGGCGTCACGCCGCGCGGCGTCGGACATGGGCGAGCAGGGCGGTGAGGGCGCCGGGGGTGACGCCCTCGATGCGCGCGGCCTGGCCCAGAGTGGCGGGGCGCACCGCGGCCAGCTTCTCACGCACCTCGTTGGAAAGTCCGCCCAGAGCGGCGTAATCGAGCGCCGCGGGCAGGGCGAGGGCCTCGTCGCGGCGAAAGAGGGCGACGTCCGCGTCCTGGCGCTCGGCGTATCCGGCGTAGGCGGCGTCGATCTCCACCTGCTCGCGGGCGAACGACGGCCACGCGGCGATCGCCGGCCACACCGCGGCCAGATCGTCGAAGGCGATCTCCGGATGGGCGAGGAGCTGGCTCAGACCGCGACGCTGGCCGTCGGCGGTGACTTTGAAGCCCGCCTTTTGAGCCTCGCGCGCGGTCAGGCCGAGCGCCGCCGCCTCCAGACGCACCGCCGCGAGCACCGCCGCCTTTCGCGCGAACGCCCGCGCCCGCGCGGGACCCACGCAGCCGAGGGCCTCGCCGCGCGCGGTCAGCCTCTGATCGGCGTTGTCGGCGCGCAGGCGCAGGCGGAACTCGGCGCGGCTGGTGAACATGCGGTAGGGCTCGGTGACGCCGCGGGTCACCAGATCGTCGATCATCACCCCGATGTAGGCCTCGTCGCGCCCAAACACGGCGGCCGCCTCGCCGGCGGCCCGGCGGGCGGCGTTGAGGCCGGCGACCAGACCCTGGGCGGCGGCCTCCTCATAGCCGGTGGTGCCGTTGATCTGGCCGGCGAGGAACAGGCCCGGCAGGCGCTTGACCTGCAAGGCGCCGTCCAGCGCCCGCGGATCGACATAGTCGTATTCGATGGCGTAGCCGTAACGGAACACGGCCACGCGCTCCAGCCCGGGAATCGTCCGCAAAAAGCGATCCTGTGTTTCACGTGAAACAGAGGTCGAGATGCCGTTTGGATAGACCGTCGGGTCGTCCAGCCCCTCCGGCTCGAGGAAGATCTGGTGGCCGGTCCGCTCCGGAAAACGCACCACCTTGTCCTCGATCGAGGGGCAATAGCGCGGCCCGGCGCCGCGGAGCCGGCCACCGTAGACCGCCGATTCGCCAAGGGCGCCGGCGATGATGGCGTGTGTCGTCGCGGTCGTCGCGGTGATCCCGCAGGCGACCTGCCGGCGGTCGATGGCGTTGGTGAGGAAGGAGAAGGGCGCGGGGGGCGCGTCCCCCGCCTGCACCTCCAGCGCGTCCCAGTCGATGGTGCGGCCGTCCAGGCGCGGCGGGGTGCCCGTCTTCAGTCGGCCCATGGCAAGGCCCAGATCGTA
>JBDTKQ010000243.1:0-7895 GCA_039935235.1 Caulobacteraceae bacterium | reverse complement strand
GGAATCCCGCCTCGGTGGTCGCGGCTAATCGCATGCGGGCCAGAAAGTCCGCGCCGGTGTCGGCGCGCAGCATTTTCGCCGCCATCTTTACCGGATCCGATTTGACCTCCCCGGACAGTTTCGCGTCCCGCCTGTCCTTTTGATAGGCGCGGAATTCGTTGAAACGCTCGGCCGACCCCGGCGCGTCGGCGCGCGGCTGGTCGGCGCCCTGGGAGCGGATTTGTCCGGTCAGCCAGCCTTCGGGGTCGCCGACCGCGGACGCGATCTCTCCGGCCCGCGCGCCCAAGCCAAACCGTGTGACGGCGATGGCGCCTTGCACATTCCTGTCGATCGACACGCCGCGCTCCTTGCGTAACCGGGTCCGCGCCGCGAACCTGATCCTTCAACGCCGGCGCCGCATCGATCCGTCGCCAAGCCCGATCCGGAGACACCGTTTGGCACAGCCACCCCAAAGCCTCCGCCCCGCCAGGCGCTTCTACGACAAGGCGCGGGCGGTCGCCTCGGAGGGCGGATTCACCGTCAGCCTCGATGGGCGAGCGATTCGCTCGCCCCGCGGCCGGCCATTCGAGCTTCCCACGCGCGCTCTCGCCGGCCTCGTCGTCGGCGAGTGGAACGCGCAGGGCGCGTCGGTGGACCTTACCACGATGCCGGCGACCCGGCTGGCGCATACCGCGATCGACGGCGTCGCCGAGGCCCGGGATGACGCGGTGGGCGCGCTGGTCGATCATGCCGCCACTGACCTGCTTTGCTATTTGGCGGAGGGTCCCGCGAGCCTCGTGGAGCGGCAGGAACGCACATGGGGACCGCTTCTGGATTGGGGCCGAAACGCCCTTGGTCTCGACTTCGTCCGCGCACGGGGGATCGTCCACACGCGGCAACCGCCAAAGACCATCGCCGCTGTCCGTGAGCTGGCGGAAAAGTGCGACGACTTCGACCTCGCGGGCCTCGCCTACGGCGCGGCGCTCACCGGCTCGGCGGTGATCGCGCTGGCGCTTCGCGCGGGCAGGATCGCGGCGGCCGATGCGTTTGCCGCCGCCCGGGTGGACGAAGCCTTTCAGGAAGACCGCTGGGGCATCGACGCGGAGACCGCCGTTCGCACCGCCGGCCTGGCGGCCGAGACCGCCATGCTCGGAGCGTGGTTTGGCGCCCTTCGCGGTCGCGAACTTGTCACGAAGGCGCGCCCCCGCTAACCGACAGCGGCAAGGGAAGGGAACGCGGCCGAATGAAAGACATCCTCGAGGAGCTCGAGAAGCGCCGCGCCCGGGCGAGGGATGGCGGGGGTCCCAAGCGCGTCGCCGCCCAACACGCCAAGGGCAAACTCACCGCGCGCGAACGGCTCGATGTCCTTCTGGACGAGGAATCCTTCGAGGAGTTCGACATGTTCGTCGAACACCGCAGCCATGACTTCGGCATGGAAAAACAGCGCGTTCCCGGAGACGGCGTGGTGACTGGCTGGGGGACGATCAACGGCCGTGTCGTCTATGTGTTTTCCAAAGATTTCACGGTTTTCGGCGGCTCTCTTTCGAAGGCGAATGCGGAAAAGATCGTCAAGGTCCAGGAAATGGCCCTGCGCAACGGGGCGCCTATCGTCGGCCTGTTCGACGCCGGCGGCGCGCGCATTCAGGAAGGGGTCGATTCGCTCGCGGGTTACGCCGACATCTTTCTCCAGAATGTCCTCGCCTCGGGTGTCATCCCGCAGATCAGCGTGATCATGGGTCCGTGCGCGGGTGGGGACGTCTATTCGCCGGCGATGACCGACTTCATCTTCATGGTGAAAGATACCGCCTACATGTACGTCACCGGCCCGGACGTGGTGAAAACGGTGATCAACGAGGACGTCAGCCACGAGGAACTCGGCGGCTATCGCGTCCATGCCATGAAATCGGGGGTCGCCGACGGCGCCTTTGAGAACGATCTGGAGGCCCTGACCCAGGTTCGCAGGCTGATCGACTTCCTGCCGCTGTCCAACCGCACGCCGGTTCCCGTCCGCCAGAGCTTCGACGATCCCTTCCGCGACGAGGCTTCCCTCGACAGCCTCGTGCCGGCCAACCCGAACCGGCCCTACGACATGCGCGAGTTGATCCTGAAGGTGGTCGACGAGGCGGATTTCTTCGAAATTTCGCCCGAATGGGCGAAAAACATCATCGTTGGATTCGGACGCATGGATGGGGGATCGGTCGGTTTCGTCGCCAATCAGCCGCAGGTTCTGGCCGGGGTCCTGGACATCGACGCCTCGCGCAAGGCGGCCCGGTTCGTGCGCTTTTGCGACGCCTTCGACATTCCCATCGTCACCTTCGTCGACGTACCGGGATTCATGCCGGGAACGAAGCAGGAGCAGGGCGGCCTGATCAAGCACGGGGCCAAACTTCTCTTCGCTTTCGCCGAGGCGACCGTGCCCAAGGTGACGCTGATCACCCGCAAGGCCTACGGAGGGGCTTTTGACGTGATGAGTTCCAAGAACCTCCGGGGGGACTTCAACTATGCCTGGCCCACCGCCGAGATCGCCGTGATGGGTCCCAAACAGGCGGTGGAGATCATCTTTCGCGGCGATATCGGCGACGCCGAAAAACTCGGGGTACGCGAGGCGGAGTACAAGGCCCACTTCGCCAACCCCTTCGTCGCCGCCTCGCGCGGCTATATCGACGATGTCATCATGCCCCACGGCACCCGCCGTCGGATCGTCCGGGCGCTGAAGAGCTTGAAGGGAAAAACCCTCGCCAACCCATGGAAAAAACACGATAATATACCGCTCTGACCACGAACGAACCTTGACTTCTTCTGCTCTATTTGGATCAAGGGTCCGAGACGAGAGTCTCCGAGCGGACCCCATTTGTCGCCGCGATCACAAGCACGCGGGCGGGACGGCGCGTGGCAATTCAGGTCGCGCCCTTCCAGTCTCAAACCGCCGCTGGCGTCGCGTCTGAGGCTGTCTCTCTCACCCGGCGATCTTGGTCCCCGCGTCCGAGAGGGTCGGGCAGGGGCGCTTCGTTGGCGACGAACGCGAGCGACAGGGAGTTGATGCAGTAGCGGTCGCGGGTCGGCGGTGGGCCGTCGGGGAACAGGTGGCCCTGATGGCTGCCACAGCGGGCGCACCGCGTTTCCACGCGGACCATGCCGTGGCTGGCGTCGCGCACTTCGACGACGTGAGCCGGATCGAACGGAGCCCAGAAGCTCGGCCAGCCGGTGCCGCTCTCGAACTTGGTCTTGGCCCGGAAAAGGGGCAGACCGCACTCGCGACAACAATAGACCCCATCGGCCTTGTTATCGAGCAGGCCGCCGCAGAACGGCGCCTCGGTGCCATGATGGAGCAGGACGTCGCGCTCCTCGGGAGTGAGCGCCGCCTCGAGGCGGGTCCGTTCGGAACCGTCCGGCGGTGTCAGGTCGAAGCGGGACGGGGAGGCGACGCGGGCGTCGTGGACTTCGGTCATGGGGTCGATCCTTCGCGGGAGGCGCAACGCGGTTGCCAGTGGGAGCGGGCGTGTCTAACTCGCCTGCTCATATGTGGAAGCGGGCGGCCCGGGCCAAGATGTTTGCGAAAATCCTGATCGCCAATCGCGGTGAGATCGCCGTGCGGATCATCAAGACGTGCCGGCGGATGAGCATCGCCACGGTGGTGGTCCATTCCGAAGCCGACGCCGATTCGCTGGCGGTGGAGATGGCCGATGAGTCCGTCCCGATCGGCCCGCCGCCGGCCGCGCAGTCCTATCTTCTGGGCGACAGGATCATCGATGCGTGTCGGCGAACAGGCGCCGAGGCGATCCATCCGGGATTTGGCTTTCTTTCGGAACGCGCTGAATTTGCTCGGCTGTGCGCGGCGTCGGGGATCGTCTTCATCGGCCCCAATCCGGCCGCCATCGACGCCATGGGCGACAAGATCGCCTCCAAGAAATTCGCCGCCGCCGCCGGGGTTTCCATCGTCCCTGGCCATATCGGCGAGATCGACGATGTCGGCCACGCCGCCCGCATCGCCCAGGAGATCGGCTATCCGGTGATGATCAAGGCCTCGGCAGGCGGCGGCGGCAAGGGAATCCGCGTGGCGTGGAACCGCCGCGATGTCGACGAGGGCTTTCCCGCCGTGCGGGCCGAAGCCAAGGGCGCCTTCGGTGACGACCGCATCTTCATCGAAAAATTCATCGAGCGGCCGAGGCATATCGAAATCCAGGTGCTCGGCGACAGGCACGACCATGTCGTCCACCTCTTCGAGCGTGAGTGCTCGATCCAGCGGCGAAACCAGAAGGTCATCGAGGAGGCGCCGTCCCCGTTGCTGGACGCCGGGACCCGCGCGGCGATGGGGGCCCAGGCCGTCGCCTTGGCCAAGGCCGTGGACTACGACTCGGCTGGCACGGTGGAATTCGTTGCCGCACAGGATAAATCGTTTTATTTCCTAGAGATGAACACGCGTCTTCAGGTGGAACACCCGGTAACGGAGTTGATCACCGGGGTCGACCTCGTGGAGCAGATGATCCGCGTGGCGGCGGGGGAGCGTTTGGCCTTCACGCAAGACGACCTGTCCATAAACGGCTGGGCGATCGAAAGCCGGATCTATGCCGAAGACCCCTACCGCAAGTTCCTTCCCTCGATCGGGCGCCTCAGCCGCTACCGGCCGCCGCGGGAAGGTGAGCAGTCGGGATATGTGGTGCGCAACGACACCGGCGTCCGCGAGGGCGACGAGATCTCGATGTACTACGATCCGATGATTTCAAAATTGTGCGCTTGGGCGCCGACCCGGGCCGGGGCGCTGGAGGGCATGGGTCGCGCCCTTGAAGACCTTCAGATTGAGGGCGTGGGACACAATGCTCCATTTCTCTCGGCGGTGATGGATCAGGGTCGCTTCGCTTCGGGGGAGCTGTCCACCGACTATATCGCCGATGAGTTTCCCGATGGCTTTCACGGCCTGGCGGCGACGCCGTGGCAGAGAGACCTGGTCACGGCGGTGGCCTGCGCCATGCACCGCATGCTCACCGCCCGGGCGCGGACGATTGGCGAGGGGCCCATTTCACCGGGCGCGCGCGCCGACTGGGTGGTGGTGATCGGGGGCGAGCGGCGGGAGGTGCGGCTCGCGGGCGGGCCCAGCGCGCTCGAGGTGAGGCTTCCGGGCGAGAACCGGTCGATCGAGCTCGCCCTGATCGACTGGCGACCGGGATCGCCCATGTTCCGCGGCCAATTGGACGGCGCGCCCTTCACCGCGACGGTGGCCCCGGCGGCGGAGGGGTTCCATATCCGCCATCGCGCGTTCTCGGCGAGGGTGCTCGTGCTCACCCCCGGTTCCGCCGACCTTCATCAACGCTTGCCGCTCAAGACCCCGCCGGACACCTCGCGGATGGTGGTCTCGCCCATGCCCGGACTGGTTGTCTCCATGGATGTGGTCGCCGGGGAGGAGGTCAAGGTCGGGCAGGTGATCTGCGTCATCGAGGCGATGAAAATGCAGAACATCATCCGCGCCGAACGCGACGGCGCGATCAAGCTGATCGGGGCCAGGACCGGCGACAGTGTGGCGGCTGACGATGTTTTGGCCGAGTTCGCCTGAACATGTGGGGGAGGGTCCGATGCAAAGCGGCCTGATGGACTGGCGTGCGCTCTTTGCTTCCCCGGGGGGACGCGTGGCGCGGGGTCCGGCGTGGATCGCCGTCGCTGTCCTGTTGGTCGTTTCGGCGATCTACGAGGCCGTCGCCGGCCCGACCCTCAAGCTCCTGACCTTCTGGTTCGTCTATCCCCTGCTCCTGGCGTCCGCCGCCTGCGTGCTGTCCAAGCGCCTTCACGATCGCGGGCGCTCGGGATGGTGGGCGGCGCTGGTGCTTTTCGCCCTGGTCCTGATCTGGCCGAGCCAGCGCGGGGCGACGGCGGTCGTCGCCCTGCCGGTGATGATCTGGGCGATCGTGGAACTGGGCGTGCTGGCCGGCGAGCAAGGCGCGAACCGCTTTGGCCCCAGCCCATTGGGGCCGCTCGTCGCCTGACCTTCCGCGCGGGGCGACATTCGACTATGCCCGGATGAAACCTCGCGCGGAGTTCCCGATGAAGATCGAATTTACCCCCCTCGATGGGCCGATCGGCAAGACGGACGCCGTCGCCGTTCTCGCTTTCGACAAGGTCCCTCTCGCGGGCGCCGCCAGGACGCTCGACGCCCAGACGGGCGGGATGCTCGTGCGGGCGTTGGCGGGAGGGCGATTCACGGGCGCGGCGGGCCAGACCCTCGACCTGGTCGCCCCGCACGGGCTCACGGCCGCTCGCCTCGTTCTCGTCGGCGCCGGCTCGCAAGCGGACTTCGGCGTCGCCACGATGGAAACCGCCGCCGCCCACGCCTACCAGGCGGTCAAGGCAAGCGGCGCCGAGACCCTCGTCCTTCGTCTGGACGGCCACGACGCCCATTTCGCCGCTCACGCTGCTCTGGGCGCGCGCCTTGCCGCCTACCGGTTCGATCGTTACCGCACCACCGAGAAGGCGGAGAAAAAGCCCTCGGTCACGGCCGTCCGCTTGGCCGTGGACGATCCGGTCGCCGCCCAAGCCGCCTGGCGAGGGCACGAGGGTCTCGCCGATGCGATCCTCTTCGCCCGCGACCTCGTCTCCGAACCGGCCAACATCCTTTATCCCGAGGAGTTCGCGCGGCGCGTGAAGGCGCTCGCCAAGCTCGGTCTCGAAGTGGAAATTCTCGGCGAGAAGGAGATGAAGAGTCTCGGCATGGGGGCCCTCCTCGGCGTCGGTCAGGGCAGCGTACGGGAAAGCCAGCTGGCGGTGATCCAGTGGAAGGGCGCGGCCGATCCTGCCGCCGCCCCCGTGGCCTTCGTCGGCAAGGGTGTGTGCTTCGATACCGGCGGTATTTCGATCAAGGGCGCCGACGGAATGGAGGAGATGATCACCGACATGGGCGGGGCCGCCGCCGTCGCCGGCCTGATGCACGTGCTCGCCACGCGCAAGGCCCAGGTCAACGCGGTGGGTATCCTCGGACTGGTGGAAAACATGCCCGACGGCGCCGCCCAGCGACCGGGTGACGTGGTCAAGACCATGTCCGGTCAAACGGTGGAGGTGATCAACACCGACGCCGAAGGTCGCCTCGTACTGGCCGACGCCCTCTGGTATTGTCAGGATCGCTTCAAGCCGAAGATGATGATTGATCTGGCGACCCTCACCGGGGCGATCGTCGTCTCCCTCGGCAAGGATCTCGCCGGGCTTTTCAGCAACAACGACGAGCTCGCCGCCGCCCTTCTCGCAGCCTCGAGGGAAACCGGCGACATCTTGTGGCGCATGCCCTTGCCCGCGCAATACGAGAAGAACATCGAAAGCGCGGTGGCCGATATGAAGAACGTCGGACCGCGCTACGGCGGATCGATCACCGCGGCCCTGTTCATCCAGCGGTTCGTGAACGGCCTGCCGTGGGCTCACCTCGATATTGCCTCCACCGCGTGGAAACCCAATTCCACCGTTCCGACCATTCCGAGCGGGGCCACCGGCTTCGGTGTCCGCCTCCTCGACCGTCTCGTCGCCGACCGCTACGAGGACTGAGGCAAGGCGGGCGGTGGGTCCGACGCTCGCCTTGATCCACAGCCCGTTCGTGGGCGCTTCTTGCTGGCGCGCGGTCGCGGTGGAACTCGGGGCCAGGGGAAAGCGCGCCATCGCGGTCGACTACGGAGCTGTCGGTCCCGGCGACGATCAAGCGTCCGTGTGCGGGCGCATCGCCGAATGCCTGACGAACGAGGGCGACGTCGTCATCTGCGTCCACAGCGCGGCCGGCGCGTTGGCGCGGACCATCGCCGACGACGGGCGGGCCTCGGTGGTGGGAACGATTTTCGTGGACGCCATTCTGCCGACGCCCTCGCGATCATGGCTGGAGACGGCGCCCGCCGCTCTCGCCCGTCGCTTGCTCGACCGCGCCGCCCGGGGCAGGCTTCCCCCGTGGAGCG
>JBDTKQ010000242.1:0-7975 GCA_039935235.1 Caulobacteraceae bacterium | reverse complement strand
AACGCTGCAATGGCTCGTGGCGATACGAGTTCTACGGCGTCTACGATCTGCCCACCAAACTCGAGGCCCTCAACCCCATCCTCGACAGCTTCCAGCACCTCTACAATCACCATCGACCACACGGCGCTCTTGGCGGAATGACCCCCGCCAACTCGCGGAAACACCGCCGTCTCATATGTCCTGAGCCCGGACAACGCGTTGACATGCCGGCCCCGGAGGCTACCCTGCCCCCGTCGATCCACGACGGGAAGGAGGGTTTTGTCAATGACTGCCGCCACATGCAAAGCCCTCCGTCGCGCCCGCCGCCAGGTTTGAACCACCCTCGGCCGGCGTGTGCCTCTTAACGCCGATCGAAGGATTACGATCTTGCTGGACACCTATGGCTGGAGCGAAACGCTCCAGCGCCAATTTGCTCCCCATGCCGCCGCCGGTCTCGTCCCCGCCCGCGTGAGTCTCCAACAGAGGGGCCTCTATGGCCTCGTCACCGAAGGGGGGGAACGCCGCGCCGAGATTTCCGGCAAGCTCGCCCGCGACGCCGGGGCGGGTGGCTATCCCGTCGCCGGCGACTGGGTGGCGGCCACCGCCACTGGCCCCGACGCGCTGGCGGTGATCCACCATGTCCTGCCGCGCCGCACCGCGTTCACCCGCAAGGCCGCCGGCCGCGGCGTCGGAGTCCAGGTGGTGGCGGCCAATGTCGATGTCGCCTTCATCACAGCCTCGCTTAACGACGATCTCAATCCCCGACGGATCGAGCGCTACCTCGCCGCCGCCTGGCAAAGCGGCGCCGCTCCGGTGATCCTGCTGACCAAGGCTGACTTGTGCGACGACGCGCAGGCGAAACAGGACGCCGTCGCGGCCGCCGCGCCCGGCGCGCCGGTCCACGCCATCTCGGCGCGCTCGGGGGAGGGACTGGAAGCGGTCCTTTCTCACATCGGGCCGGGCATGACGGCGGTACTGGTCGGCAGTTCCGGGGTCGGCAAATCGACCTTGGTCAACGCCCTTCTCGGGCAGGAGCGGATGGTCACCCAGGAGATTCGCGAGGCCGACGCCCGCGGTCGCCACACCACCTCTCACCGCGAACTGATCCTGCTCCCCGGCGGCGGCCTTTTGCTCGACACTCCGGGCATGCGCGAGCTCGGCCTGTGGGACGGCGACGACGGACTTGCGGCCACCTTCGAGGACGTCGAGGCGCTCGCCCAAGCGTGCAGGTTCGTCGATTGCGGCCATTCCAACGAACCGGGGTGCGCGGTCCGGGACGCCCTCGAAGCGGGCCGCCTCGACGCCGCCCGCCTCGCCGGCTACCGCAAGCTCCGGCGCGAACAGGCCTTCGCCGAGAGCCGCGAGGACCCCGCCGTCCGCGCCGCCAACCGCCGCAAGTGGGTTCAGATCGCCAAGTCCAACCGCGCGCGCACCAAGGCGCGTTCGAAGCCGTGACCCGCCCGCGCCCTGGATGGTGTCCGGCGGCGAATTGCGTCGCCGTGCGATGGCCGCCCCATCAGCCCTGGGTCACCGCGTGCAGCCGGGCATAGGCGCCGCCCTTGGCGACCAGTTCGCCGTGGCGCCCCTCCTCGATCACCTTGCCGTCCTGGAAAACGAGGATGCGGTCGGCCCCCCGGATGGTGGAGAGGCGGTGGGCGATGACGATGGTGGTGCGCCCGGCCATCAATTCCTCGCTCGCCGCCTGGACCTGGGCCTCGGTCTCCACGTCGAGGGAGGAGGTCGCCTCGTCGAGCACGAGGATCGGGGCGTCGGCGAGAAAGGCGCGGGCGATGGCCACGCGCTGGCGCTCGCCGCCGGAAAGCTTCACCCCGCGCTCGCCGACAAGCGTGTCGTAGCCCTTGGGCAGGGCGACGATGAAATCGTCGGCCCGCGCGCGGCGCGCGGCGAGGGCGATCTCCTCGGCCGTGGCGCCGGGTCTCGCATAGGCGATGTTCTCGGCGATGGTCCGGTGAAACAGCGCCGGATCCTGCGGCACCACGGCGATGGCGCGACGCAGGCTGCCCTGGGTGACGTGGCTGATGTCCTTGCCGTCGATCAGGATTTTGCCGCCCTGAACGTCGTAGAGCCGCTGGATCAGCTTGACGAAAGTCGACTTGCCCGATCCGGTCGGACCCACCAGCGCCAGCCGCTCGCCCGGCGCGATGCGCAGGTCGAAGCGGTCGTAGATCGCCGCTCCCGCCGACTTGTAACGGAAGGTGACGTCGTCGAAAACGATCTCCCCGCGCAGGCCGGCGAAGTCGGGCGCGGCGGCGCGATCGGGGACCTGCGGCTGGGTGCGGGCGTAGCGGGCCACGTCCTCGACATCGGCCAGACCCCGCTGAAGCATGCGGATGTTCTCGCCGATATTGCGCAGATAGCCGCTCATCACCAGGAATGAGGTGATGACGAAGGCCACGTCTCCGGCGCTCGCCTCGCCGCGCGTCCAGCGAAGCACGAGAAGTCCGGTGAGGCCCGCCTGAAGCAGCGCCACGAGCAGGTTGTGGATCAGCCACACGTCGGTGTAGCGGTTCCATGTGACGATGGTCGCCTTGAACCAGTCGCGGGTGACGATGGCGATGCGCGCCTCCTCCCGCGCCTCGGCCCCGAAGCTCTTCACCGTCGGGTTGGAGGAGATGCTGTCCGACAGCGCCCCGCCGATGCGCGAGTCGAAGGCCACCGAGCGAAGGTTGGCCTTGCGCACATAGTAGGTGGAAAACAGGATATTCGAGGCGATGTACAGCGCGACCATCGCCAGCGAAAACCCGCCCACCAGCGGCCAGCGGAGCATCATCTGGACCGAAAGCCCGACGAGGATGATCAGCGCCGGCCCAATCCACAAAACGAGGGCGTCCGCGACCACGTCATAACCCCACATGGCCCGTGACAGCCGCCGCACGGTGGCCCCGGCGAAGGTCGCCCCGTGCCAGTCGGAGGAGAACGACTGCACCTTGGCGAAGCCCTCGTTGGTCATCTCGCGCATGGTGTTGGCGGCGAGCGGAGTCCACACCCGGATGGCGACATTGCGCAGGGTGAAGAAGGCGACGTAGACGCCGACGAAAAATCCCCACGCCCGCCACGCCTCGCGGGCATGCGAAGGGCCGCCCACCGCCGCGTCGACCAGGCCTTGCGAGGCGCGGGGTACGAGAAGCTCGAAAGCGATGGCGGCGAGATAGACGACGACCGTGGTGGCGAACAGGCGGGGGCGACGCCGCCAATAGGTGGCGATGAAGGCCAGCACCTGGCCATTGGTGAGCACCCGCGCGCGGGTCGCCTCATCGTCTTCGTACTGGTCCATGAGGCGCGTTGCCATACGCCAGTATGGCGCGCGACGGGAGGCGCCCCGGGCGATCCGCGATGCCATGACGCAAAAAAGCCACAGAACCGAAGGCGATCACGGTGATGAACGCCCATTTGCCCGATGCCGGCGCGCGAAACTGGGTGGATCGCGCGGCTCCCGCCGCCTGGCGGCCCTGGCTGAGGCTCGGCCGCCTCGACCGCCCCACGGGAATTTGGCTGCTCATGCTTCCCTGCTGGCAGGGAATAGCCTTGGCCGCCGCCATGGCCGGCCGCTGGCCGGAACCCCGGATTTTGATCGTCTTCGCCCTGGGCGCGGCGCTGATGCGCGCCGCCGGCTGCGCCTTCAACGACATCGTCGATCGCGATCTCGACGCGCGGGTGGCCCGCACGGC
This sequence comes from Caulobacteraceae bacterium, assembly GCA_039935235.1. Classification (GTDB taxonomy): domain Bacteria; phylum Pseudomonadota; class Alphaproteobacteria; order Caulobacterales; family Caulobacteraceae; genus Acaudatibacter. Next base: position 4,307 of record JBDTKQ010000242.1, on the reverse strand, counting down.
GAACAGGCCGGTCGCCTCCGGTCAAATCGGGGTGCGCGGCGCGTGGGGGTTCGTCGCCGGATGCTCGGTCGCGGCCCTCGTCCTGCTCCTCAGCCTCAACCTTCTCAGCCTGATCCTGGGCGTTGTGTCCCTCGCCCTCGTCGCCGTCTACCCGTACATGAAGCGGATCACCTGGTGGCCGCAGGCGTGGCTGGGGCTGACGTTCAACTGGGGAGCCCCGATGGGCTTCGCCGCGGCCCTCGGCGGTCCCCCCTCGGGGACCCTCCTGGCCCTGATTGCCGGCGCGGGTCTCGCGGGAACCAGCCTCACGGTGGCGACCCCGGGGCTGCCGTGGGCCGCGGTCGCGCTCTACGGCGCCGGGATCGCGTGGACCCTTGGCTACGACACCATCTACGCGGTTCAGGACCTTGAGGACGACGCCTTGGCCGGAGTGAAGTCCTCCGCGCGCCGCCTTGGAAAACGCGCGCCCGACGCAGTGCTCGGCTTCTATGCGATCAGCCTGATCCTCGCCGTCGCCACCTGGCGCCTCGCGGCCCTCGGTCCCCTCTTCCTCCCCCTCGCCGTCCTCCTCGCTGCGCAACTCGCGTGGCAGGCGCTGAGGCTGAGGATCGACGATCCGACAGGGGCCCTCGCCCTTTTCAAGTCCAACACCCTGGCCGGTATTATCCTCTTCGGCGCCATCGCCGCCGGGCATTGGCGGGGGTAGGAGGAGTTTTCGCGCGCCCTTTGTCGTGATCCTCGTGCTGGCCCTGTTGGCGGGCTTTTTCGCCGGTCTGCTGTAGCAGCGTTCGCCTCAATCAGGTCTCCGCCCCTCAAAGACCGCCGGTGAACAAATCCTGCTTGCCGATCGGCACGCCCTTCGCCCGGAGGATGGCGTAGGCCATGGAGAGGTGGAAATAGAGATTGGTGGTGGAAAAGACGGTCAGCCACCGGCCGGCGGGGAGGGTCGGTTTCATGTCGCCGCCGATGGCGACAGTGAGAGGGACGGCGTCGCGCCCGGCGAACTGTTCGGGTTTCATCGCCGCGAGCCCTGCCTTGGCGTCCGCGATTGCCGCCTGGAATTGCGCCAGCGTCAGATCGCTCTGGATCTCCTCCGGGATCGCGAGACCGGCCACCCGCGCCGGCCATCGGCGGGTGTAGTTGACCACCACCGTGATCTGGAAGCGCAGCGGCTGCATGTCGTCGATCAGCCGCCAGTCGAGCATCTCCGTCTCGGTCGCGCCGTTGGCGACGGCGAATTGCGCGCCCTTGGCGAGGACGTGGGCGGCCGTGTCGAGGGCGCGGGAATAGAGATCGACAAAGGTGTACAGACTGACGGTCAACAGAGTTCTCCGAGGTTGATGAAAGCTTGTGGCCCGATTCGCCGGCCTCACCCCTCGCGGTTCTTCACCAGATCGTCCACCACCGACGGATCGGCGAGCGTCGTGATATCGCCGAGGTTGGCGGTGTCGCCCTCAGCCACCTTGCGCAAGATGCGACGCATGATCTTGCCAGAGCGGGTTTTCGGCAGGCCGGGAGCCCATTGGATGGCGTCGGGGGCGGCGAATGGACCGATCTCGCGCCGGACCCAAGCGATCAGCTCCCGCCGAAGATCGTCATGCGGGGGGTGTTCGGCCTTGAGGGTGACATAGGCATAGATGCCTTGGCCCTTGATGTCGTGGGGATAGCCGACGACCGCCGCCTCGGCCACGGTGTGGTGGCCGACCAAAGCGCTCTCGATCTCGGCGGTGCCGAGGCGGTGGCCGGAGACGTTGATCACGTCGTCGACCCGGCCGGTGATCCAATAGTAGCCGTCCTCGTCCCGGCGGCAGCCGTCGCCGGTGAAGTATTTTCCGGGGTAGGTGGTGAAGTAGGTGGCGATGAACCGGTCGTGGTCGCCATGGACGGTGCGCATCTGCCCCGGCCAGCTGTCGGTGAGGCACAGGTTGCCGCGCCCCGCCCCCTCGAGCACGGCGCCGTCGGCGTCGACGATCTGGAGCTTCACGCCCGGCAACGGCTTGGTCGCCGAGCCCGGCTTGAGCGGCGTCGCCCCCGGCAGGGGGGAGATCAGGGTGGCGCCCGTTTCGGTCTGCCACCAGGTATCGACGATCGGGCAGCGGCCCTCGCCGACCACCCGGTGATACCAGAGCCACGCTTCGGGATTGATCGGCTCGCCCACCGAGCCCAAGAGGCGCAATGACTTTCGCGAGGTGCGCGCCACCGGCGCGTCGCCATCGCGCATCAGCGCGCGAAGGGCGGTGGGGGCGGTGTAGAAGATCTCGACCGCGTGCTTGTCGATCACCTCCCAGAAGCGGCTGACCGTCGGATAGTTGGGGACCCCCTCGAAGATCACGGTGGTCGCGCCATTGGCCAGCGGCCCGTAGACGATATAGCTGTGGCCGGTCACCCAGCCGACGTCGGCGGTGCACCAGAACACCTCGCCCGGCCGATAGTCGAAGACCAGTTCGTGGGTGCAGGCCGCCCACGCCAGATAGCCGCCGGTGGTGTGCAGCACCCCCTTTGGCTTGCCGGTCGAGCCGGAGGTGTAGAGGATGAAGAGCGGGTCCTCCGCGCCCATCGGTTCGGGGGGGCAGTCGGGCGACACCTTCGCCGCCTCGGCCTCGTAGGCGAAGTCCCGGCCCGCGGTCATCGGCACATCCGCGCCGGTGCGGGCGACCACGAGCACCGTGGAGACCTCCGGGCAGCGGGCGAGGGCCTCGTCGACATTGGCCTTGAGCGGCACGATCCGCCCGCCGCGCAGTCCCTGATCGGCGGTGATCACCAGCCGCGAGTCGCAGTCCTGAATGCGCCCGGCGATGCTGTCGGGGGAAAAGCCGCCGAAAATCACCGAGTGAACCGCGCCGATTCGCGCGCATGCGAGCATCGCGTAGGCGGCCTGCGGGATCATCGGCAGGTAGATCGTCACACGGTCACCCCTGGCCACGCCGTGCGCTCTGAGCACATTGGCCATGCGGCAAACCTCCGCATGGGCCTCGCCGAAGGTGATCTTGCGGGAGTCCTTCGGATCGTCCCCCTCCCAGATTATCGCCACGTCATCGGCGCGCTCGGGGAGATGGCGGTCGAGGCAGTTGACGCAGGCGTTGAGCGTCCCGTCGGCGAACCAGCGGATGCGGAAATCGGCGGCGTCGAAGGAGACGTCCTTGATCACCGTGAACGGCGCGACCCAGTCCAGCCGCTCGCCCACCTCGCGCCAGAAAGAGTCGGGTTCGCGCTCCACCCGCTCGAGCGCAGCCTCATACCCGGTGGCGTCCATCCGCGCCCGAGCCGCCCACTCGGGAGGAACGGGAAAGATCGTGTCGTCGCTCATAAAGTCTCCGCTGATGCCAGCCTTGGAGGATCACCGCCGCCCGGTGTCCAGAAAGTCGCGGGCGGAGAAGCCTTGCGGGGCGGCGATTTCGACGATGGGGTCGTCCCGGTCGTCGAACTCCACGCGAAGCGCCCGGCTCATCACCGCGTGCATATCGTAGAGCATGACGATGTAGGTGAATTCGAGGATCTCCTCGTCCGAAAGGAAGGCGCGGAGCGCCTCGAACACCGCTTCGGGTGTGCGTCCGCGCCCCATCGTCAGGCAATCGGCATAGGCGAGGACCGCCCGCTCCTCCTTCGAATAGCAGTCGGCCACCGTCCACGCCGGCACGGCGGCGATCTTCGCCTCGGAAACGCCCAGACCGCGCAGCGACTTGCAGTGCTGGGAAAAGACGAACTGGCTTTGTGTCGCCCACCCGGCTCTCGTCTGGCCAAGCTCGCGCAGGACCGGGTCCAGCTTGCGCTTGGGGTTGCGGTAGAGGGCGAAGCCGCGGACGGCGTGGTCGAACACGTCGGGCACGAGGGCGAACACCGTCCACCAGTCGCCCGGGGTCCCCGTGGCGGTGCCCGGCTCGGCCACGGGGTCCTTCGCGCCGAACAGCAGATCGTAGGTGGCGAGGATCGTCTTGTCGGTTACCTCCCCGCGGGGAACCTGCCGGAGGCGCGGCATGGCTCAGGCGCCCGTGAGCGCGGCGGATTTCGCCGTCGCCGGAGCGTGGCGGACGTCGGCCGGGGTCATCGGCCGGGTGAAGGCGGCGAACTCCATCATGATGCCGGTGGGGTCGGTGAAATAGACCGAGCGGACGAAGACGCCGGGGTGATTTTCCCGGGCCACGCCCATGGGGCTGTCGTCGTGGTTGACCACCACCGGGGTGGCCGGGACTCCCGCCGCCTTCAGCCGCGCGAGGTAGTCCTCGAGCTGGGCTTCGTCGACGTTGAAGGCGACATGGTTCATCGAGCCATGAGCGGTCATCGACTCTTCGGGAAAGCGCTTGACCGAG
>JBDTKQ010000241.1:0-4136 GCA_039935235.1 Caulobacteraceae bacterium | reverse complement strand
CGCCGGCCGACTTCGAGGCCTGGCGGCGCAATCAGCTCCAGACCGCCCCCACGCCCGCCACGCCGATCGCCGCGGCCGGAGAGAAGGTGTTCGTGGCCCATTGCGCCTCGTGCCACACCGTGCGGGGGGCCGGCGCGCGCGGCTGGGGTCCCGATCTCACCCATCTGATGAGCCGCCGGACGATCGCGGCCGGCCTGCTGGTCAACACCCCCGGCAACCTGTCCGGCTGGATCTCGGATGCTCAGGGACTGAAGCCCGGCGCCAAGATGCCGATGACCTATCTGAGCGGGCCGCAACTGACGGCGGTGCGCGGCTATCTGGAGACCTTGAAGTGAGGGCGCCGCGGTGACGGCATGGGAAAGCGAGCGGCGGCCGCGGATCGTCGAGATCGACGGCGACTATCCGGGCGCGCGCCTGGCGCGGATGTGGGACACCCGGCCGGGACCGATCGGCTGGCTCTCCAGCGTCGACCACAAGGAAATCGGCAAGCGCTACATCGTCACCGCCTTCGCCTTCCTGATCCTCGGCGGCGTCGAGGCCCTGGTCATGCGGCTGCAGCTTGCCGGCCCCGAACGGCGTTTGCTGACGCCCGAGCAGTACAATCAGCTTTTTACCATGCACGGCGTGACCATGATCTTCCTCTACGCCGGGCCGATCCTCACCGGTTTCAGCAACTATCTGTGGCCGCTGCTTCTGGGCTCGCGGGACATGGCCTTCCCCCGGCTCAACGCCCTTTCCTACTGGATCTACCTTGCCGCCGGCCTTTTCATGTACGCCGGCTTCGTCACCGGCCACGGGCCCAACGACGGCTGGTTCAACTACGTCCCCTACGCCTCGATCAAATACGATCCGGGGGTCAACATCGACATATACGCCATCGGCCTGATCTTTCTGGGCATCTCGACGACCGTCGGCGCGGCCAACTTCGTGGTGACCTTTCTTCGTCTGCGGGCGCCCGGCATGTCGGTGAACCGCGTGCCGATCCTGATTTGGGGCACCCTCACCGCCTCGGTGGCCAATCTGCTGGCCGTTCCCAGTGTCAGCCTGGCGATGTTCCTCCTGTGGACGGACCGCCAGTTCGGCTTTCATTTCTTCGACGCAGCCAAGGGCCAGCCGCTGCTGTGGCAACACCTGTTCTGGATGTTCGGCCACCCTTGGGTCTACGCCATCGTCCTGCCCGCCATGGGCATGGTCTCCGACGGCCTGCCGACCTTCTGCCGCCGACCCCTCGTGGGATATACGCCGGTGGCCCTGGCGACCGTCGGGACCATGGCGCTGGGGTTCGGCGTCTGGGTCCACCACATGTTCGCCACCGGCGTCCCCAGCCTTTCCCTGGCGTTTTTCAGCGGCGCGTCGCTGATCATCACCATTCCCAGTTCGGTCGTGGTGTTCGCCTGGATCGCGACCATCTGGAACGGTCGGCCGGTGATCACCACGGCATTCCTGTTCTTCTCGAGCATGATCGTTCTGTTCGTGATCGGCGGCGTCTCCGGCGTGATGACCGCCTCGACGCCGGTCGACTGGCAGCTCACCGACACCTATTTCGTCGTCGCCCACATCCACTACGTGCTGATCGGCATCAACGTCTTCCCGGTCGCCGGCGGGATCTACTATTGGTTTCCGAAGATGACCGGCCGCTTGCTGAACGAGCGGCTCGGACGATGGAATTTCTGGACGATGTTCGTCGGCTTCAACGTCTGCTTCCTGCCCATGCACACCCTCGGTCTGCTGGGGATGCCCAGGCGGATCTACACCTATGCGCCCGGCCTGGGCTGGGGGTTGCAAAATCTGGTGGTGTCGGTCGGCGCGGTGCTGTTCGCGATCGGGGTCCTTCTCCTGCTCGTCAACATCGCCGTGTCGCTGAAAAGGGGGCGTCGCGCGGGCGCCAATCCGTGGGACGCCCCGACCCTCGAATGGTCGACCCCCTCGCCCCCGCCGTCCTATAACTTCGCGGTCATTCCCACGATCGCCAGCGGCCTGCCGCTGTGGGAAGACCGGCTGAACAAGGGCCCGGCCAGGTCGCGCCTGACCACCGGCATGCTGCTCGATCGCGGGCGCGAGACCATCGGAACCTCGGCGCTGGACAGCGAACCGAACCTGATCCTCGAGATGCCGGCCGACAGCTTGTCGCCTTTCTGCCTCGCCGTGGCGATGACGATCTTCTTCGTCGCCGCCCTCTTCCACGTCTGGTGGCTGGTGGTGGCGGGGGGCGTGCTGTGCCTCGCGTCCCTGATCGCCTGGTTCTGGCCCCGCCGGGTGCACGCCGACATGGAGGCCGCCGATGGTTGACGCCGTCTACGGCGGGGAGGTTCTCCCGGTCGGCTCACGCCGACGCAACGGGGTGGGCTGGTGGGGAGTCCTGTGCCTGATCGCCACCGAGGGCTCGGTGTTCGTCTACCTATTGTTCGGCTACTACTATTTCGCGGCTCAGCACGGCGCCGGGTGGCTGCCCTCGACCCACCCCTCGCTGAAACTGTCGGGTCCCTGCACCATCGACCTTGTGCTCAGCAGCCTGGTGATCTGGTGGGCGGAAGGCGGGGCCAAGAAGGGCGATCGCGTCCGGCACCTTGTCGGCACCGGCGTCACCATCCTGATGGGCGTCCTCTTTCTGGTGCTCGAACTATGGGAGTGGAGCGGCAAGACCTTCAGCGCCGAATCCGGTTCGTACGGCTCGCTCTTCTTCACGATCACGGGCTTCCACATGGCCCACGTCTTCGTCGGCATCATCATGCTGAGCGTCGTCTTCGCCTGGTCGGCGGCGGGATTCTTCAACCCCAGACGCCATCAGCCGGTGACGATCGCCGCGACCTATTGGCATTTCGTCGATGTCGTCTGGATCGCGGTCTTCTCCACCCTGTACCTCACGCCCTACCTCTGGTGAGATCATGAGCATCGCCGCCGGCCCGCCCCACTCCTCCCCGCAACGCCCCCCGGTCCGGGCGTGGATATTGCTGGCCGCCCTGATCGCCGGGCCGGGCGCCTGGATCGTCCAGCTCTCGGCCAGCTACGGGGCCACGAGCCTCGTCTGTTTCCCGCACAATGCGCCCCATCTGGTTTCGCCGCCCCCGGGATGGTCGACCGAGACGGCGTGGCTCACCGGGCTCAACCTCGTCTGCCTGGGCGTGACCCTCGGCGTGGCAGCCCTCTCGTGGCGAAACTGGCGGCGTCTGGGCGGCAAGGAACCGGCGGACTCCCAAAGCATCCTGGCGATCGCCCGGGAGCGCGCGCGGTTCCTTGCCCTGTGCGGGCTGTTCGTCGGGAGCGGTTTTTCGATCGCCATCCTGTTCGATATCCTCCAACCTCATCTGATCGCCTCCTGCTGGAGGTTCGCGCAATGACCCAAAACCGATCGTCGTTTCGCCAGATCCGGCGGCTCGGGCCAGTGGCGGCCGCGGCCCTGGTTCTCGCCCTCGTCGGCTGCGCGCGCCGGCCCGACCGCCCCTCGTGGCCTGCGTTCGGCGGCGATCCCGAACGCGGCGCGGCGACCATCACCACCTCGGCGTGCGGCGCCTGCCACGCGATTCCGGGCGTCGCCCAAGCCAAGGGCCTGGTCGGTCCGCCCCTCGAGCACTTCTCGCGCCGCACGATCGTCGCCGGCCTGCTCCCCAATACCCCCGCCGACCTGATCGAATGGATCCGCTTTCCGCAGAAGGTCGTCCCGGGCAACGCCATGCCCGATACCGGCCTGACCGACGCGCAGGCGCGGGACGTCGCCGCCTACCTCTACACGCTGAAGTGAGGCCCCATGACCACCTCCCTCGGCGAACCCGGACAAAGGCCCCCGTGGCGCGCGCTTGCCGCCACCTGGATCGCGGCGTGGGTCGCCGCCGGGATCATCGGCGCCGCCGCCGCCATGGCCGTGATCGCCTTTGGCCTCTTCAACGCCACCGCCAGCACGCCCCACTATCCCCTTGTGGGCTGGGCGGCCCACGCCGCCTTCATCAGCTCGGTCAAGGCGCGGGCGGGCGACCAGGCGCCCCCCTCGTTCACCGCCCCCGAGGTGATGGCCGGCTTTCGCGAGTATCGCGCCGACTGCGAGATGTGCCACGGCGGCCCCGGGGTTTCCCGGGCCGATTTCGTCAAGGGCATGACGCCGACGCCGCCCTTCCTGCTCGACTCCGCCCGCCGTTGGACCC
>JBDTKQ010000240.1:0-5661 GCA_039935235.1 Caulobacteraceae bacterium | reverse complement strand
CGTCCAGCCCCGGGCGCGGCTGGACGATGGCGTGGATGCGGCTTCCGAGGTCCTCGTCGGGCAGGCCGATGACCGCGCTGGACTGCACGAGGGGATGCTCGTCGATGGCCGCCTCGATCTCGGCGGGATAGACGTTGGAGCCGCCGACGAGGATCATGTCGGTGCGCCGGTCGGCCAGGTAGAGATAGCCGTCGGCGTCGAACCAGCCGATGTCTCCCAGCGACTCCCAGCCCCCGGGAAGGGTCCGCGCCTCCGCCCCGCGATAGCTGTAGGAGACTGGCGCCCCCTCCGGCCGGCGCATGAACACCTCTCCGGTCTCTCCGGCCGGCAGCGGATTTCCCGCGGTGTCGAAGGCGCGCATCTCGCCGAAGGCCACCTTGCCCACCGAGCCGCGGTGCTCCAGCCACTCGGCGCCGGTGATGGTGGTCACCGCCTGGGCCTCGGTGCCGGCGTAAAGCTCCATGATGACGTCGGGGCCGAGCCAGTCGATCCACGCCTCCTTCAGCCATGGCGGGCACGGGGCGGCGAGGTGCCACACGGTCTTCAGGCTGGAGACGTCGTAGCGCGCGCGCACCTCGGCCGGCAGGCGCCAGATGCGGGCCATCATGGTGGGCACCAGATAGAGCCAGGACGCCTTGTGGCGCTCGACCGCCTTCAACGTTTCCTCGGCGTCGAACCGCGGCATGACGATCAGCTCGGCGCCCTGGTTGAGGCCGGCGAACGAGGCGGTGAACGGGCCGTTATGGTAGAGCGGTCCGGGCATGATCATCACATCCTCGCGGCACGTGCGATAGCCGCCGACGTCCACCGGCGCGTAGACGCCCGGGCCGCCGGAGAGGATAAGTTTCGGCCGGCCGGTGGACCCGCCGGAGGTGGGAGCCTTCCACACCGGGGCGATGCGGTCTTCGAGCGGGCCGTCGTTGTCCGAGAGCGCCAGGAGGGCGGGGACATCATAGCGAACCCGTTCGCCCTCGAGAGAGGGGCCGGCGATGAGGATGGGGGTCTCGGCCAGCGCCATCACCGCCTCGGCCTCGGCGGCGGGAAGGCGGTGCGAGATCGGCTGCGGCGTCGCCCCGATCTTCCACAGGCCGTGGCAGGCCTCGATGAAGTCGACGCTGTTGGCCAGCCCGATCGTCACCAGATCGCCGGCCTTCACCCCGGCCGCGACGAGCCCGCGGGCGATGCGGTTGGTCCGCCGGTCGAGCTCGGCCCACGTCACCGTGCGCAGGTGGTCGGTGATCGCCGGGCGATCCGGCTGGAGCCCCGCCAGTTCGGCGAGCCTGGCGCCAAGGGAGATCGGGCCGGCAGGGGGCTCGCTCATCCGCGGCGCGAGCCCACGGGGTGGGACGACGACAGGCCGCCGTCGACCGCGATCGCCTGGCCGTTGACGTAGGACGCCTCGTCGCTGGCGAGGAACAGGGCGACGGCGGCGATCTCGCGCGCCTCGCCGCCGCGCCTGAGCGGATTGAGCTGGCCGATGCGATCGTCCGTGCCCCGCTCGCGGGCGTTTTTGTAGATCGGCGCGGTCATCCCCGTCTCGATCAGGCCAGGACAGATGGCGTTGACCCGCACCCCCGTGCCGTAGAGGACGTTGGCGGTGGTCTGGACCAGGCTGATCACCCCCGCCTTGCTGGCGCTGTAGGGGACCCCGCCGGCCCCCGAGCGGATGCCGGCCACCGAGGCGGTGCACACGATCGAGCCCCCGCCCGCGGCGCGCATCACCGGGCTGGCGTGCTTGATCATCAGGAACGGGCCGATCAGATTGATCCGCAGGACCTCCATCCAGAAGGCCGCGTCGATCTCCTCCATCGGGGTCATGCCGCCGCTGATCCCGGCGTTGGCATAGACCGCGTCGAGGCGGCCGAACGCCGCCACCGCCTTGTCCACCGCGCTCTTCACATCGCCCTCGTCGCCGGCGTCGCCGCGCATCGCGATCGCCTCGCCGCCCGCGCTGGCGATCATGGCCGCGGTTTCGTCGACGCTGTCGGCGCGGTCGACACAGAGGACCCGCGCGCCCTCCCTGGCGAACAGAACGGCGCTCGCCCGCCCGATCCCGCTTCCCGCCCCGGTGACGATCGCCGCCCGCCCGTCCAGCCGTCCCATTCGCCTCGCTCCCGTTTCAGTGTCTATCATCGCCGCTTGTCGCCCCGCCGCCGCCCGCGATCAAGCAAGGATGGGATCATGAAGGCCGAGGACTTCGAGGCTGCGTGCCTGTCGAAACCCGGAACGCACAAGGTCGTGCAATGGGGCGGCAGCCACGTCTACAAGGTCGGACCCAAGGTCTTCGCCCTGTGGAGCTTCGGGCCGGGGCCGGCGGACGGCGGCCCGGTGTTCAAGGTCGGCGAGATCGCCTTCGAAATGCTCCTCGAGACCGGGCTTGGCCGCCGCGCCCCCTATTTCGCCAAGGGCTGGGTGCGGCTGGAGACTGGGGCGGCGCTGAGCGACGCCGACATCACCCACTATGTGGGCGAGGCGTGGGCGATGGTCGCCGCGAGCCTGCCGCGAAAGGACCGGCTCGCCCTGGGCCTCGAGGCCTGAAGACCGCCGTGCGCCGCCACGATGCGCCGTTCGCCCTTGCCCTCGCCTGCTGCGCCTGGCCGCCGTCCGAGGCGGCCGCGTCGGCGGTCCGCGAGCGGACGTCGGGGATCGACTGGACCGCCTTCGCCCGCCTCCTCGCCCGCCACCGGATCGAGGGACTGGCATGGGACGCCCTGGCGCGCGCCGGCGTCGCCGTCCCCGAGCCGATCGCGAATGATCTTCGGCGCCGGGCCGCGCAAATCGCCCTGGCCGGTCTGGCGCAGGCGGCGTCGGCGGTTCGCTTGCAGAAAGCGCTCGACGCCGCGGGTATCGCCAATCTGGCGCTCAAGGGGCCGGCGCTCGAGGTCCTCGCCTTCGGGCGCCTCGGGTTCAAGAGCGCGTGGGATATCGATCTTCTGGTCGATCCTCCGGACGTCGGACGCGCCGCCCTGGCGATGGCCGGGGCCGGCTACGCATTGGCCGACCCGCCTGGCCTCACCCTCGACGGCTTGGAGGCGTGGACCTCTCTGGCAAAGGAGTGCGCCTTCGTCGCCAGGGACGGCGTGGTCGCGGAGTTGCACTGGCGGCCGACGGACAATCCCCGGCTTCTGCCAGGGATCGGCGCCGTCGGTCCGCATCGATCGGTGGCCCTCCCCGGAGGGCCGTGCCTGCGAACGCTGCCGGCGGCCGAGACCTTCGCCTATCTGTGCGTCCACGGCGCCGCCCACGGATGGTCGCGCCTGAAATGGCTGGCCGATCTGGCGGCCCTGCTGTCGCACGAGACGCCGGAGGCGATCGCGGCGCTCCACGACGAGGCGGTGGCGCTGGGCGGGGGGGTGTGCCCCGCGCTGGCGTTGCGGCTCTGCCAGAGGCTTTTCGGCCTCGCCCTGCCGCCCGACCTTTCACGGCGGATCGGCGCGGACCCGAAGGTTCGGTGGCTGGACGCGCTGGCCATGGCGGCGATGACCGGCGGCGGCGGCGCGGAGATCGCCGAGCGCCCCTTGGCCGGCGATCGGATCCTGGCCTCGCACCTGCTCTTCGCCGATGGCTGGGCGTGGCGGCGGGCCGAGTTTCGCCGCCAGTGGACGAGCCTTCACGACCGGCGGGCCCTTCGCCTCCCCGGCTGGCTCTATTCGGTGATCCGCATCCCCTCGTGGATCGCCCGGCGCGCCGCGCGCCTGGTCAGACCCTGATCATGCGCTTGCCGATATTGTCGCCGGCGAGAAGGCCGATGAGGGCGGCGGGAAGGTTTTCGAAGCCGTCGATCACGTCCTCGCGCACGGTCAATTCGCCCGACTCCACCCAGCCGCGCAGTTCGGCCAGCGCCGCCTCCCGCTTGGCGTAGAAATCCATGACCACGAAACCGGTGAGGGTCAGGCGCTTGGTGACGATCAGGCCGGGCACCCCGCGCGGCCCATGCGCCGGGGCCGCCCCGTCGTATTGCGACACCGCCCCGCAGCAGGCGATGCGCCCGTGGGTGTTCATGGTGAACAGAGCCGCCTCGAGCACCTCGCCGCCGACATTGTCGAAATAGACGTCGATCCCGTCGGGACAGGCGGCGCGAAGGGCGCGGCGGGTGTCGCCGGCCTTGTAATCCACCGCCGCGTCGAACCCGAGCTCTTCGGTGAGCAGCGTGCCCTTGGCCGCGCCGCCGGCGATGCCCACGGTGCGGCAGCCCTTGATCCTGGCGATCTGGCCGACGAGGGAGCCCACCGAGCCCGCCGCCGCCGACACGACCACCGTCTCTCCCACCTTGGGCCGGCCGCATTCGAGAAGGCCGAAATAGGCGGTGAGGCCCGCCACCCCATAGACGCTGAGCAGATGGGTGAGTGGCTCGCTTCGAGGCAGCCTGGTCAGATGCCGCGCCGGGAGGGCTGCGTACTCCTGCCAGCCGGTGTCGGCGAAGACGAGATCGCCCGGCGCCAGATGCGTGACGCGGGACTCGACGACCTCGGCCAAGGCCCCGCCGGCCATGACGTCGCCGGCCTTGAGCGCCGAGCGATAGGTCGCGCCCTGCATCCATGCCCGGTTGGCGGCGTCGAGAGAGACATAGAGCGCCTTGACCAGCACCTCGCCATCGGCCGGACGCGGACGCGCGGCCTCCGCGAGCCGGAAGTGGCGGGGTTCCAGCCGGCCTTGCGGCAACTCGGCCAGCACGATCTGGCGATTGTCGTCGCTCATGAGGACTCCTTGCGTGGTTCAGCCTCCATCTGCGCACGACGAGCGGCGCCGGCCAAGGGCGGCCACACCGCGATACAGACCGGCCGCGCGCCGGTAGCTCGCCAGATCGTCGATGTCCTCGAGGGTCCGCAACAGCGCCACGCGTCGGCCCGCCAGATTGGCGCGCGTGTCGGCCAGCGCCTGCGCCGTCGACCACCGCACGTCATCGAACGGCAGCGGCGCGCGCGGCCGGCGGCGCAGGCCGATCAGCCAGAAGCCGCCGTCCGGCGCCGGGCCGAGGACCGCGTCGTGAGCGCCCAAGGCGCGGAAAGCGTCGGCGATGTCCCGCGCGGCGATCCCCGGCGCGTCGGTCCCGATCACCACCGCCGGCCCCGGAGGCAGCGCGCGCATGACCCGCGCGAGCCGTCGCCCCAGATCGCCGGACCCTTGCGGGAGGGCTTCGGCTCCCCGCACCCACGCCGCCGGTCGGTCGGGGGTGATCGCCACCCACACCCGCCAGCGGCCGCTCCCACGAAGGCGGCGGATCAGATCGAAGGTCGCCCAGCGCTGGAAGCGCAGCGCGGCCAGCTCCCCCGCCCCGGCCGCCAGCCGCCGCTTGCCGACGCCGAACGCCGGTCGTCGCGCGAAGATCACCAGGTGATTCAGCCGCCGATGCTCGCGCCGCCCGGAACGCGAAACCGCGCGCGGTGTGTGTTGATCCACAGGGCGTCCAGGCCGGCGAAGGCCACGCGCGCCCGCGGGAAGGCGGCGGACGGGGTCAACACCGCCTCCCGCCCAGTCCCGGAACCAGCATCGGTACGCGCGCGGCATAGGCCCCATAGCTTTCCGCGCCGAGCGCCTCCGCGAGGAAGCCCTCCTCCAGCCTCGCCTTCATGGTCAAGCCGAGCGCCACGACGGCGAAACCCAGAAGGGCGCCGGCGCTTGCGTCGAGCACGGCGAGGCCGGCGGCGGCGGCGAGCAGGC
>JBDTKQ010000239.1:0-17086 GCA_039935235.1 Caulobacteraceae bacterium | reverse complement strand
TTCCTTTTCCCAAGGCGACGCCTTCATCTCGTCAAAGCCGGAGCGCACGACGACCTGAACTTCATCGCCGCCCATGCGGCGCGACTAGCGGCAGCAATCCATCGCGGTGTTGCCGCCGCCGAGAACGATGACGCGCTTGCCGATCTTGGTGACGTGGCCGAACGATACCGATGACAACCAGTCGATGCCGATATGGATGTTGGCGGCGGCTTCCTTGCGGCCGGGCAGATCGAGGTCGCGGCCGCGCGGCGCGCCGGTGCCGACGAAGACCGCGTCGAAATCCTGATCAAACACCGCGCGGAGGCTATCCACCCGCTCGCCCAGCCGCATCACCGGGCCGAGGCCGACGATATAGCCGACCTCCTCGTCGATGACCGATTCGGGCAGGCGGAAACGGGGGATCTGGCTGCGGATCATCCCGCCGGCCCTTGGGTCCGCGTCGAAAATCACGACCTCATAGCCCATCGGCGCCAGATCGCGGGCGACCGTCAGCGACGCGGGGCCGGCGCCGATGCAGGCGATGCGTTTGCCGTTTTTCGACGCCGCGGGCTGAGGCAGGCGCCCGGTGACGTCGTCCTTGTTGTCGGCGGCCACCCGTTTGAGGCGGCAGATCGCCACCGGCTCGTCCTCCACCCGGACGCGGCGGCACGCCGGCTCGCACGGCCGGTCGCACGTCCGCCCGAGGATCCCGGGAAAGACGTTCGACTTCCAGTTGACCATATAGGCGTCGGTATAGCGGCCCTCGGCGATCAGCCGGATGTATTCGGGCACAGGCGTGTGGGCCGGACAGGCCCACTGGCAATCGACGACCTTGTGGAAGTAATCGGGCGCCTCGATATTCGTAGGCTCCAACGCAACCATCCCTTCCCTTGACGCTTCCTCGCCCCGATCCCGGACCCGATCCGATCCGAGGCAAACTTCCGGGGTCGCCGTTCTTAGGACTTGCACCCCGCCAAGACCAGCCCCGACGGCCATCCCGGCCACCGGAGGTTCCGCGCCGAGCCCCTAAGGAAGCCTTTACGGCCGGCCGAGCGCCTGGTCGGTGGCGCGCACCAGGGCATCGACGATACCAGGCTCGGTCGACGCGTGGCCCGCGTCCCAGACGATCTCGAAGCGGGCCTCGGGCCACGCGGTCTTGAGCGCCCAGGCGCTGTCCATGGGGGTGACCACGTCGAAGCGGCCCTGAACGATCCATCCGGGAATCGCCCGGACGGCGCCGATGTTTTTCAACAGCCAGCCGTCCGTCTCGAAGAAACCGCGGTTGGCGAAAAAGTGGCTCTCGATGCGGGCGAAAGCGACCGCGAAGTCGATCTCGTTGAACTTGGCGGGTCGCGCCTGTGGGCCACGAAGGGAGAGGGTGTCGCCCTCCCACTGGCTCCAGGCCGCCGCCGCCCGCGCCTGTACCCGTCGGTCGGCCCCGGTCAGGCGGCGATGATAGGCGCCCACCATGTCGCCGCGCTCGGCCGGCGGTATGGGCGCCTGGAACTTTTCCCATGCGTCGGGAAACATCATCGAGGCCCCGTCTTGGTAAAACCAGTCAAGCTCGCGCCGGGTCAGAAGGAAGACACCGCGAAGCACGAGGGCGTCCACCCGCTCGGGGTGGGCGATCGCGTAGGCGAGGGCCAGCGTCGAGCCCCACGATCCGCCGAACACGGTCCAGCGCTCGATCCCGAGGCGCCGGCGGAGACGCTCGATATCCTCGACCAGCGCCCAGGTGGTGTTGTCCTCGAGCGAGGCGTTGGGCCGGCTCTTGCCGCAGCCGCGCTGGTCGAACAGCGCCACCCGCCAGCGCGCCGGATCGAAAAAGCGGCGCATCGTCGGATTGATCGCCCCGCCCGGGCCCCCGTGCAGCACCACGGCCGGTTTTCCCGCCCGAGCGCCGCACTCCTCGTAGTAGATCTCGTGGCCCGCGCCGACGTCGAGCCAGCCCGAGGCGAAAGGCTCGCTCTCGACATAGAGGCCGCGACGACCGGCGGCCGACATCGGGGCGAGGGCGAGGGCGTCGCGGTCCATCGGTCTTACCGACGCGGGAAGCGGCGATCGAGCCAGTCGAGCAGCACACGATTGACCGCGTCCGGCTTTTCCTGCTGCGTCCAGTGTCCGGAGCCCTCGATCAGGACCTTTTCCAGATCGGGAACGAAGGCCTCCATGCCGTCGGCGGCGGAGGGCGGAAGCACCGCGTCCAGTTGCGCCATGACCATCAGGGAGGGAACGGTCACCGTCCCAGGCAGGTGTTCGCCGTTTCGCCAGTTGCGGGTGAAGTTGCGATACCAGTTGATCCCGCCGGTGAACCCGGTCCGCCCGAACGTCTCCACGAACACCGCCATCTCCGCGGGGGTGAGAAATTGCGGACGCGGATCGTGCGCCGGATCATAGGCCTGCAGCATCTTGATCAGGGCGAACGTCGATTGCCCTTCGGCCGCCGCGGCCCCGTCTTGCAAGGCGTTGGACACCCCTCCGCCGGCCGGCGCGGACCCCTCGGGCGGGCGCCGCAGGAAAAAGCTCATTGCCTTGGCGACATCGCCGTCGAGGATCGCGTCCGCTTCGCCCGGTTTCTGGAAATGGACGATGTACATGTCCTCGCCGAACCGGCGGCGCATGATCTCGATGGGGTCGGCCGGCGCCCTGGGCATGAAGGGGGTGTTCAGGCCGATCACCCCGGCGACCCGATCGGGATGGAAGAGCGGCGCCTGCCACACCACGATGCCACCCCAGTCGTGGCCGCAAAGGATCGCCTTTTCGATCTTCAGATGGTCCATCAGCCCGAAGATGTCGCCGGTGAGATGGGCCATGTCATAGGCCTCGACCTGGGCCGGCCGGGAGGTCAGGCCGTAGCCGCGCTGATCCGGTGCGATGGCCCACCGGCCGGCGGCCTCAAAGGCGGCGAGCTGGTGGCGCCAGGAAAAGGCCAGCTCGGGAAAGCCGTGGCAGAATATGACCGGGATCCCCGTCCGCGGGCCGGCCTGGTAGTAGGCCATGCGGACACCATTGACGTCCGCGTACTCCACCGTTGGCATCGAGGTTTCGAGGTCGAACATCAGAGGGGCTCCTTCGGTGGTTCGGGCGTTTTGACAGTGACGCCGCCGCCGGCCCGCGGCAAGACCGGGCGCTCGCCTCTCTCCACCTGGAGGCCCGCCGCGATCAGCACCGCCCAACCGGCGATGAACAGCAAGCCGCCCAGCGGCGTCACCGCGCCCAGCCATCGCGGCGCTCCGAAGGCCATGGCGTAGAGCGAACCGCTGAACAGGACCGTGCCGGCAAGGAACAGCCCGGGGGCGAGGCGCGCCCGCCGTCCCCCCGCGTTGACAAAGGCGGCGCACGCCGCGGTCGCCAGCGCGTGGATCAGCTCATAGCGCGCGCCCGTTTCCAGCCAGGAACGCGCGACCGGATCGCTCACGCCATGGGCGGCGAAGGCGCCGGCGAGAACCCCGATCAGGCCGCTCGCCGGGGCCAGGGTCATCCATGCGCGCCGGTCCCATCCCATGGTTGACCCCTCGTCATTGTTGCCATCGCCATCCCGCCGACCCTAGGCTGTCCGCGCCCGGGGCGAAACGCGTGAGGAGACCAGCATGGCCTTAACCAGGGGCGACGACTTCCCGATCCACCAGACGCCCGATCCGGTGGCCTATTCCGGCACCGACCGCAATTTCTACGACCGTTACTTTTTCAACGGCTATGGATCGCAAGGCGACAGCTTCTTCGCCCTGGCGTTCGGCGTCTACCCCCACCTGAACATCGCCGACGCCGCCTTTTGCGTGGTGCGGGACGGGGTCCAGATCAATCTCCACGCCAGCCGCTGGCTGAACATGGAACGGATGGACCTTGCCGTCGGACCGATCGCCATCGAGGTTGTCGAGCCGCTCGTGCGCCTGAAACTGATCGTGGAGGCTCCCGAACAGGGAGTGAGGGCGCAAATCGTCTTCGAGGCCCGCGCCTTTCCGGTCGAGGAGCCGAGGTTCGTGCGCCGAAGCGGCCCGCGCGCCTTCATGGACTACACCCGCCTGACCCAGAACGGTCGCTATACCGGCTGGGTCGAGGTGGACGGCCGGCGCGAGAGCGTCGACGGATACACCGGCACCCGCGACCGCTCGTGGGGCGTCCGACCGGTGGGCGCGCGGGATGCCCAGGAGGTGGTCCCGCCACAAGCGCCGCAGTTCTTCTGGATCTGGGGTCCCAGCAATTTCGAGCGCGGCAGCTTCTTTTTTCACAGCAACGAGGACGCCGCCGGGGCGCCGTGGAACCGGCGGGCGGTGTGGGCCGTCGACGGCGCCGCCGAAGGTGGCCTGGACGAAACCGCCGACTGCGGCATTCAGATCGACTGGAAGCCCGCTACGCGTCATGCCCGAAAGGCGGTGGTGACGCTCCGGGACGGCGACGCCACGCGGTCGATAACCTACGAGCCGTCATATGAGTTCTTCATGATGGGGCTGGGCTACGGCCATCCCAAGTGGGGCCACGGCCTCGTCCACGGCCCCCTCGCCGTCGAGCGCGAGGACATGAGGCTCTCCGAGGTCGACCCCCGGCAGCCTCACCACCTGCATGTGCAGGCCCTGTGCAAGGTCACGTACGAACAGGACGGCGCCACGCACGCGGTGGGCCGCGGGGTCCTCGAACAGCTCGTCCTCGGGCCGCACGCCCCGTCGGGCTTTACCGGGCCGGCGGATTTCGCGGCGTGACGGCGCAGCCAAGGTGACCCTCGCCGAGCGCCTCGGCGCCTATCTGTCACGCACACGCGGACGGCCGACCAGCGTCGAGACCCTCGCCCGCATTTCCGGGGGGGCGAGCCGCGAAACCTATCGCTTCGACACCGTGACGAACGGCGCGCGCGAAGGCTTGATCCTGCGCCGCGATCCCCCCGGAAGCCTGATCGAGACCGACCGGCGCCTCGAATTTCTCGCCATCCGCTCCTTCGCCGGCAAGGGGGTGGCCGCGCCGGAAGCTCTCGTGCTGGAGGAGGTCGGGGCCGAGCTCGAACGGCCGTTCTTCATCATGACCCGGGTCGAGGGCGGCGCCGCCGGCAGCCCGTTCGCGGCCGACCCCTACGGACCGCACGCCGCCGCCATCGGTGAACAGTTCTTCTCGCACCTCGGCCGCATCGCCGGCGAGCCGGTGGCGGGCTTGCCGATCCTCGCGGCGGCCGAGACGCCGGCGCCCGGCGATTGCTGGCGCCGCGAACTCGACTATTGGGCCGGCGTGATCGAGGCCGACGAGCTTCACCCTCAGCCCATCGTCCGCGCCGCCATCCGCCGGCTCGGCCGCTCCCCGCCGCCGCCGCCGGCCAAGATCGCCGTGGTTCATGGCGACTATCGCTCGGGCAACTTCCTTCACGATGGGGCCGGAGCGATCCTCGCCCTCCTCGACTGGGAAATGGCTCACCTCGGCGACCCCCTCGAGGATCTCGCCTGGGCGATGGATCCGCTGTGGTCGAATCCGGCGGACGGCCGCGTCTCGGGCATGGTCACGGCCGACGAGGGGCTGGCGATCTGGCGCCGTGCGAGCGGGCTGGAGGTGGACCGCGCTGCGCTCGACTGGTGGCGGCTTTTCGCCTCGGTCAAGGGCCAAGCGATCTGGACCTCGTCGGCCAAGGCGTGGCGAGAGGGCGGCATGAGCGAACCGATCCTCGCCTTTTCGGGTTGGTACACCGCGCGGCGCCAGGACGAGATCCTCGCCACCCGACTGCTGGAGATCGACCGGCCGTGACCCCCGCCCTCCCCGACATCCTCATGGGTCAGTTCGTCGCCCTCTCGACACCTCTACCGCCCGAGGCGGGCGGCGACTACGCGGCCGGGCGGACGGGCATGCTGGCCATGCTCGCCATCCTGGGCGCGCAGGAAGCCGAGCGTGGCATCGCCGTACGGCTGTGGGAAAACGCCGCCATTCGCGACCTCTTCGCCGGCGTCGCGGCCGACTGCGACGACGCGCTCGGCGGCCGGCTCGCCGCGGCCGCCGTCGACACCGACACCCGCTACGAGTGGGCCGCCCTGGACGCCGCCAACGCCGAGCTTCGCCGGCTGCTCATCGACCTGCACGAGGCGGTCGAGGCGCGCGGCGACGCTCCGCGCGACCGCGCCATCCTCGGGCTCTACGCCGACATGGCCCGCGAGCGGCGGCTGGTTTTGCCGACCGGGTGATCGAGAGGACTCAGCGACAATGCGCGCCTTGCAACTCATCGACGCAACCGGCCTCGAGAACCTGAAGGTCGTCGAATTGCCCGATCCGATCCCGGGCCGCGGCGAGGTGCTCGTGCGGATGCGGGCGGTGTCTCTCAACTACCGCGACCTGCTGATGATCGGCGGTGTCTACGGCCGCGCCACGCCCTTGCCGCTCACGCCCTTCTCCGACGGCTGTGGCATGGTGGAGGCGGTGGGACCGGGCGTCACCCGCCTGGCCGTCGGCGACCGGGTCGCCACCCTCTTCTTTCAGAAATGGCTGGCGGGAAAGCCGACAATGGAGGGCCTGATGTCGGCCCTCGGCATGCCCGTACCCGGCGCCGGACGCGAGTTGGCGACCTTCCACGAGGACGGTCTTTCCAGGGTCCCCGCCTTTCTCAGCGACGCGCAGGTCTCGACCCTGCCGTGCGCCGCCCTCACCGCCTGGCGCGCCCTGTTCGAGGATGCGCGGCTGGCCCCGGGAGACACCGTATTGCTCCAGGGCACCGGCGGGGTTTCGATCTTCGGCCTGCAGTTCGCCCACGCCGCCGGCTATCGCACCATCGTCACCTCATCGTCGGACGAAAAGCTCGAACGCGCGCGCGGGCTCGGCGCGGACCACACGATCAACTACAGGACGACTCCGCAATGGGGCCGCGCGGCGCGCGACGCGACCGGCGGGCGGGGGGTGGACTTCATCATGGAGGTCGGCGGCGGCGGGACCCTGGCCGAAAGCCTCAGGGCCATCGCCCTCATGGGCCATATCGCCATCATCGGCGTTCTGGGCGGGCCGGCCGAACCGCTGCAGATGGGTTCGATGATCGCCACCTCGGCCAGGCTTCAAGGGGTTTCGGTGGGTTCGCGCGTCATGTTCGAGGCCATGTGCCGGGCGATCGAGCTGCACCGCATCGCGCCGGTGGTGGACAAGACCTGGCCCTTCACCGAGGCGGTGGCGGCCCTCGAGGCGATGCGCGCCGGCAAACACTTCGGCAAAATCGTCCTGACATTCGGGTGAGGGAGAAGATCGGCCCTTGTCAGATCGACCGGTCGGGGCCGCGGCCGTCCATCTCTCGCACCACGCGCTCGGCGGCCTCTTCCGGCGACATGACGTCCGCGTGGATGTGGATCTCGGGGTGTTCGGGAGCTTCATACGGGCTGTCGATGCCGGTGAAGTTCTTCAGCTCCCCCCGGCGGGCCTTGGCGTAGAGGCCCTTGACGTCGCGCTGCTCGGCCACCGCGAGCGGCGTATCGACGAAGACCTCCAGAAATTCTCCTGAAGCCATCAGTTCGCGGGCCATTCGCCGCTCGGCGCGGAACGGGCTGATGAAGGAGACCAGCACGATCAGGCCGGCGTCGGCCATCAGTCTGGCGACCTCGGCGACGCGGCGGATGTTCTCCACCCGCTCGGCGTCGGTGAAGCCCAGATCTCGGTTCAGTCCGTGACGGACGTTGTCTCCGTCGAGCAGATAGGTGTGCCGCCCCTCGGCCAGCAATTTCTTCTCGACCAGATTGGCGATGGTCGACTTGCCGGCCCCGGACAGGCCGGTGAACCACAGCACCGCCGGAGTCTGCTGCTTGGCCCGCGCCCGGCCCTCCTTGGTGACGTCCACCGCCTGCCAATGGATGTTCTGTGAGCGGCGCAGAGCGAAGCGGAGGGTTCCGGCGCCCACGGTGGCGTTGTTCAGACGGTCGATGAGGATGAACCCGCCCATCGTATGGTCGTCGTCATAGGGATCGAAGGCGATGGCCGCGTCGAGGCTCAGATTGACCACACCGATCTCGTTGAGCTCGAGCTGGCGGGCGGCAAGGTGTTCGAGGGTGTTGACGTTGATCTTGTACTTCGGCTCGGTGATGCTAGCCGCCACGGTGCGCGCGCCGATCTTCATCAGATAGGAACGGCCCGGGAGCATCGGCTCCTCGGCCATCCACACGAGGGTCGCCTCGAACTGGTCGGCGACCTCGGGCGGCGCCTTGGCCGCCGCGATCACGTCGCCGCGCGAGCAGTCGACCTCATCGGCGAGGGTCAGGGTCACCGAAAGGCCGGCCGGCGCCTCGGCCAGATCGCCGTCCTTGGTGACGATCCGGGCGATGCGGCTCTCCTTGCCGGAGGGGCCGACGCGCACAGCCTCGCCCACGCGGGCCACGCCGCGGGCGATCTGGCCGCTGAATCCGCGGAAATCGAGGTTCGGCCGGTTGACCCATTGCACCGGCATGCGCAGCGGACCCTCCGACAGCCGCTCCGAATCCAGCGCCACGGTCTCAAGGTGGGTCATGAGGGTGGGGCCGCGATACCACGGCGTCCGCTCGCTCGGCGAGGCGATGTTGTCGCCGCGGAGGCCCGAGATGGGGATGGCGACGATGTCGGTGAGGCCCACGCGGGCGGCGAAATCGCGGTAGTCGCGGGCGACCGCGTCGAAGACCTCCGGATCGAAATCCACCAGATCCATCTTGTTCACCGCCAGCACGACCTTGCGGATACCGATCAGCCCGACGAGGAAGCTGTGGCGGCGGGTCTGGGTGAGCACCCCCTTTCGCGCGTCGACGAGGATCACGGCGAGGTCGGCGGTGGAGGCCCCGGTGACCATGTTGCGGGTATATTGCTCGTGGCCGGGCGTGTCGGCGACGATGAACTTGCGCTTGTCGGTGGAGAAGAACCGATAGGCGACGTCGATGGTGATGCCCTGCTCGCGCTCGGCGGCGAGGCCGTCGACGAGGAGGGCGAAGTCGATGTCGCCGCCTTGGGTGCCGATCCGCCGGGAATCGGCCTCGAGGGCGGCGAGCTGGTCCTCGAAGATCATCTTCGAATCGTAGAGGAGCCGCCCGATCAGGGTGGATTTGCCGTCGTCCACCGAGCCGCAGGTGATGAACCGCAGCAGCGACTTGTTCTGGTGGGCGACGAGATAGGCGTCGATGTCGCCGGCGATCAGCTCCGAAACGTGGGCCATGCCTAAAAATAGCCCTCGCGCTTCTTCTTCTCCATCGACGCGGACTGGTCGTGATCGATGGCCCGGCCCTGCCGCTCGGAGGTGGTGGCCAGCAGCATTTCCTGGATGATTCGCGGCAGGGTGTCGGCCTCGCTCTCCACCGCCCCGGTCAAGGGATAGCAGCCCAGGGTGCGGAACCGCACCTTGCGCACCATGGGCGTCTCGCCGGGATTGAGCCGCATCCGTGCGTCGTCGACCATGATCAGGACCCCGTCCCTCTCCACCACCGGCCGCTCGGCGGCGAAATAGAGCGGGACGATGGGGATCGCTTCGAGATGGATGTATTGCCAGATATCCAGCTCGGTCCAGTTGGAGATGGGGAACACCCTCAGGCTCTCGCCCCGCGCGTGGCGGGTGTTGTAGAGGCTCCACAATTCCGGCCGTTGGGTCTTGGGGTCCCAGCCGTGGCGGGCGCTGCGGATGGAGAAGATGCGCTCCTTCGCCCGGCTCTTCTCCTCGTCCCGCCGGGCCCCGCCGAACGCCGCGTCGAACCCGTATTTGTCCAGCGCCTGTTTCAGCCCCTCGGTCTTCCACATGTCGGTGTGCAGGCTTCCGTGGTCGAAGGGATTGATCCCCCGCGCCTCGGCCTCCGGGTTCTTGTGCACGAGAAGCTCGAAGCCGAGCTCGCGGGCCATGCGCTCGCGCATCTCGTACATCGCCCGAAATTTCCATGTGGTGTCGACGTGCAGCAGCGGAAACGGCGGCTTCGACGGGAAAAAGGCCTTGGCCGCGAGATGCAGCATCACCGCCGAATCCTTGCCCACCGAATAGAGCATCACCGGCCGCTCGCACTCGGCCACCACCTCGCGCATGATGTGGATGCTCTCGGCTTCCAGGCGCTGAAGATGGGTGAGCATGGGGCGCGGTTCCTGTCGGCCGGAATCGGGAGACCGGCGGGCGCCGAACACGCCGAAGCTTCGAGAGGCCTGAGTTAGGCGAGGGGCGGCGGCGGTTCAAGCGGGCGGCGGCGGAACGCCTCGCGAACCACGCGAACGACGCCATGGCGCTCAGTGGAAAGTCCCCGCGCATACGCAATTGGGGGATCGGAACGCTCTCCTTGACGGCCGGGTTCAAACCCGCGGCGGCCGAGACCCGGGCGCGATACCCTTGGCGGTGTACGCGATCGTCCGCGCGTGGTCTGGGAATTGACCCGTCCCGCTCAAGGGGTGCGGTCCAGACTCCCGTCACCAAAATCCGGGGGTCGGACCGCGCCGGCGGTTCGCGGGTCGGACCGGCGTCCGAGGCCGCGGCCGAAGATCAGGACCACGACCAGGGCGATAAAGCCGAAACTCACCGTTTCGGTGGGTTGGTCCCGCGTCACGTTGGCGTCGAATACCAGGTTCAGGAGCATGTGGGGGATGATGCCCGCGACGAGGTAACTGCCGGTGTTGACGTAGAGCCAGGTCATAAAGACCGACATCGCTATCAACATCCCCAAAAACCAGACGAAGTTAAATCCGGATTGCGACAAGCCTGAGGTTAGAAACGCCGGGATATGCCAGACCGTCCAGACTACGCCCACCAGAACGGCGGCTCCAAGAGGACTGAAGACCCGCAGAAGACGTGGAAGCGCGAAGCCGCGCCATCCGAATTCCTCGCCCAGCGCGCCGGGATCGGTGAAGACGATAGCGGTCGTGAAAAGCGCCACGGGCGCTCCGAAAATCAGGGCGTGCAGATCGACGGCGGGCGACCGCCCGGCCACACCGATCCACCGCTCGATCAGCGCCCATATCAGCAAGATCGCCGGCCACGCCAGAACAGCAATCGCGACCCACGGCCAGCGCACGGGTTTAACCAACCCGGCCAGCAGCCGTTTGATGCCGCCCGATCCCCCGAAGGCGAAGGACAGCAGAAAGGCCGACAAGGTTGGTGCGCTGACCGCCACGAAGTAGGGCCAACTCTGATTGAGCGGCCCGAGGGGGCCAAGGACACGTTCGACCGAAGACCTGAACAGGAGGACGACCGCGCCGATGCCCCAGGTGATAAGGAACGTCAGCCCGAAGAAGGCGATCAACTCGCGACGGACCCGCGGTTTATCCACGGCGTCAATTGAGGTGAATTCGGAGACTGCCATTCGCTTTGTTTCCCGGGCCAGGGAGCGACCAGACATCATTTTCGGGGCCCAACCTTCATGAATTCGCCGTAGGGTTTGCCAGCGAGCCCCGTCAATCGCGGCCTGGGTTCTGTTGACGAAAAGGCTTCCCCGATGGCCGGGCGACAGGCGTTATGAGCAAAACCGGTGGGCGCCGAACACGCCGAAGCTTCGAGGGGCCCCAGTCGGGTGAGCAGGGGCGGCGGCGGTTCAAGACGCCTTGACCGGCGGTGCGCCAGCGGCGACGGCTTCTCGCGGCCGCTCGGGCCGGACCACACCGGAGACCCCCATGCAGAAGGATCTGTTCACGCTCGAGGGCCGCGTCGCCCTGGTCACCGGCGGCTCGCGCGGGATCGGGCGGATGATCGCCGAGGGGTTTCTCATGCAGGGCGCGAAGGTCTACATCTCCTCGCGCAAGGCGGGGCCGTGCGACCAGGCCGCGCGCGAGCTCTCGGCCGGCGGCGGGACGTGCGTCTCGATCCCGCGGGATGTTTCCACCGTCGAGGGATGCAAGGCGCTGGCGGCGCGGCTGGCCGAGGCGGAGCCGCGCCTCGATATCCTGGTCAATAACGCCGGCGCCGCGTGGGGCGCGCCGTTCGAGGACTTTCCCGAGAGCGGCTGGGACAAGGTCGTGGACCTCAACCTCAAGTCGCCCTTCTTCCTCACCCAGGCGCTGCACGGCGCGCTCAAGGCCGCCGCTCGGCCCGATCGCCCGGCCAAGGTGATCAACATCGCCTCGATCGACGGCATCCGGCTCAACCCGCTGGACACCTATTCGTATCATGCCTCCAAAGCGGGCCTGATCTATCTGACCCGCCGGCTCGCCGCCCGTCTGATCGCCGACAACATCGTGATGAGCGCCATCGCGCCGGGGGCCTTCGCCTCGGACATGAACCGCGCCGCCCGCGACCATGGCGAGGAGATCGCCAGGCACATTCCCGCCCGGCGCATCGGCGCGGAAGAGGATATGGCGGCGGCGGCCATCTATCTGGCTTCGCGGGCCGGCGACTATGTGGTGGGCGCGACCATCCCGGTGGACGGCGGCGTCTCCCTCGCCGCGCTCGGCATCGGCTCGGCCTGAGGCTGATTTTCGGGCGCGTAGGCGCGCAGGAGGACATCCACCGCCCTGGCCGCATGGGCGCGAAGGTGGGCGACGCGGCGGTCGACGTCGGCCCCGACAAGGGCGCGGTTGAGGAGGTCGGCCTCAAGCAGGCCGCGCAGATGGACGGCCACGGTCCACGGATCCGCCGCGCGCAGCCGGCCGGCCGCCATCTCCGCGGCGAGAAAGTCGGCCATGGTCGTCCAGGTGACCTGGGGTCCGCGCTCGAACAGGCTCTGGCCGATACCCGAGCGCGCGCCTTCGGCGATGAGGATGCGACGGACGGCCAGAACGTCCGGCGCGAGGGCAAGTTTGAGATAGTCGGTCCCGAACCGGTCGAGCGTCCGGCGAAGGTCGGGACCGGCCGCGAGCGTCTCGAACACCTTGCCTGCCCGGTCGAGAGCCGATTCGAGGAGGGCGGCGAGGAACAACTCCTCCTTCGAGGCATAGTAGCGGTAGAGGGTCGCCTTCGATCCGCCCACCCGCTCGGACACCGCCGCCATGCTGACCCCGGCGAATCCCTGTTCGCGGACGAGTTCGGCGGCGGCACGCAGGATGGCGCGGCGTTTCTCGTCGGTCTTGACCCGCATATCGCCCTCTTATCGAAACCGAATGGTATCCTTTTCTTGACACGCGCCGGCGTTTTTCGCTAGCGGAGGGCGCATGACCTCCTACGTGCCCGACGAGGAAGACACCGCGGCGGGCAGGCGAAAGCGCGGCCTCGCCCGCTGGCGCTGGCCGCTGATGATCGGCGGCCCGGTCGTAATTTTGGCGGTGGTCGCCTGGTTCATGCTCACCGGCGGCAAGAGTCAGTCCACCGACGATGCCTATGTCCAGGCGGCCAAGGCCCCGATCAGCGCCGCCATCGCCGGCCGCGTCACCGAGGTCGATGTGGTCGAGAACCAGACGGTCAAGGCCGGGCAGATCCTGTTCAGGCTCGATCCCGCCGACGAGAAGGCGGCGTCCGAACGCGCCGACGCCGCTCTGGCCTCCTCCCGCCTTCAGGTGGTCGGCCTGCGCGCCGCCTGGGACCAGCAAAAGCTGCTGCTCGGCTCGGCCCTTACCACAGCCGCCTTCGCCCGGCGCGAGGCCGACCGCCAGAGCGCCCTCGCCGGCGCCGGCGTCGCCTCGCGCCAGCAGGTGGCCGACGCCCGCCATCAGGCCGACCTCGCCGACGCCCAGGTCGCGGTCGATCGCCAGCAGACGGCCGCGGCCCTGGCCAATCTCGGCGGCGCGGCGACCAGCCCCGGGGCCTATCCGGGGGTCCTCCAGGCGGCGGCCGCGCAAGAGGCGGCGCGGCTCAATCTTTCGCGCACGGTGGTCGTCGCGCCCACGGACGGGGTGGTGGCGCGCGTCGACCAACTCCAGGTGGGCGCCTACATCGACGCCGCCCAGACGGTGTTCTACCTGATCTCCGGCGCGCCATGGGTGGAAGCCAACTTCAAGGAAAACCAGCTCGCCAAAATGCGCGTCGGTCAGCCGGCGACGATCAAACTCGACGCCTACGGCAAGAGCTTTCCCGGCCACGTCGCCAGCTTCAGCCCCGGGTCGGGATCGGCGTTCTCGGTGCTCCCGGCGCAGAACGCCACGGGCAACTGGGTCAAGGTCGTCCAGCGCCTGCCGGTGCGCATCGCCTTCGACAGGGCGCCGCCGGATGTCGCCGCCCGCGCGGGCCTCTCGGCCAAGGTCACCGTGGACATCCGCCCGCCCGACGGGCGCCGCGCGGGGACCCGCTAGGGCGCCATGGCGTCCTCCGCCGACATCGCCAACCGGGTCCCGATCACCATCGCCCTGATGCTGGCGACGGTGATGAATTCGCTGGACACCACCATCGCCAACGTCGCCCTGCCGCACATCCAGGGCAGCGTCTCGGCTTCTCCCGACCAGGTCACCTGGGTGCTGACCTCCTATCTCATCGCCACCGCGGTGATGACCCCGCTCAGCGGCTGGCTGTCGGTGAGGATCGGCCGCAAAACCCTGTTCATGATCTCCATCGCCGGGTTCACCCTGGCCTCGATGCTGTGCGGGATCGCCTCCAGCCTCGGCGAGATCGTCGCCTTCCGCCTGCTTCAGGGGTTGTTCGGCGCCTCGCTCGTACCGCTGTCGCAAGCCACCGTCTTCGACCTTTTCCCCCCCCGCCAGGTGGGTCAGGTGATGGCCATGTGGGGAGCGGCGGTGATCCTCGGGCCGATCTTCGGGCCGATTCTCGGGGGCTGGCTGACCGACAATTTCACGTGGCGGTGGGTGTTCTACATCAACCTACCGATCGGCATCCTCGCCTTGACGGGCGTCTTTCTGTTCATGTCGCCAGGAGGCGCGGGCAAGGCGCGAAAATTCGACTTTCTGGGCTTCGGCGCCCTGACGGTGTTCGTCTGCGCCTTCCAGCTCGTGGTCGACCGCGGCCCCACCCTCGACTGGTTCTCGTCCGGCGAGATCTGGAGCGAGACGATCGTCGCCGCCATCGCCCTGTGGGTGTTCCTCGCCCAGACGGTGACGGCGAAACATCCGTTTTTCGACCGCGCCCTGGCCCGCGACCGCAATTTCGTTTCCTGCACCATCTTCGGCTTCTTCGTCGGGGTCCTCCTGTTTTCGACCATGGCCCTCCTGCCGCCGATGATGCAGGAGCTGATGGGCTATTCCGCCTATCAGAGCGGTCTGGCGACCATGCCGCGGGGCCTCGGCTCCTTCGCCGCCATGCTCATCGTCGGGCGCCTGATCGGGCGGGTGGATACCCGGCTGATCCTGTTCGTCGGTCTGGCGCTCAGCACCTTCGCCCTGTGGCAGATGTCCCACTTCGATCTTTCCATGACGGTGGAGCCGATCGTCGTCTCCGGGATCATCCAGGGATTGGGCGTCGGCCTGCTGTTCGTCCCCCTGAGCACGCTGGCGTTCGCCACCCTTTCCCCGGCGCAACGGCCGGAAGGCACGGGGATCTACACCCTCGTACGCAGCCTGGGCGCCAGCGTCGGGATCTCGATCATGGAGGCGCTGTGGACGACCAACACCTCGGTGGTCCACTCCGGCCTCGCGGCGCATATCCAGCCGGGCGACCCGGTGATGCGCGCCGCCCTGCCGCCGATGTTCAATCTCGGCTCGGCCGCCGGATTGGAGGCGCTCAATGGCGAGATCACCCGCCAGGCGGCGATGATCGCCTATGTCGACGATTTCCGCCTGATGATGATCGTCACCCTGGCGATCATGCCCTTGCTCCTGTTCATGCGAACCCCCAACCTTTCCGAGATGTCCGCCCATGTCGTCGTCGACTAGCCGCGCGCCGCGCCTCTGCGTCGCCCTGGCGCTCGCCGGCGCCGTGGGCGGCTGCGCCACGGTCGGGCCCAACTTCCGCGCGCCCGAGGCGCCGCCGGAAACCGCGTTCGCCATGGCCGGCGACGAAGTGCCAGCCGAGCTTCGTCTCGATCCCGCGATCCGGGTCGCCGGCCCGTGGTGGCGGACGATGGGATCGGCCAGGCTCGACGCGGTGATGGCCGAGGCCCTCGCGGGCAACCAGACGGCGGCCGCCGCCGACGCAACCCTGGCCCGCGCCCGGGCGCGGGAGCAAAGCGTCGCCGGAGGGCTGAAGCCGCGGTTGGACGCCACCGCCGGGGCCCAGCGCGAACGGATCAACACCGCCGCTTTCGGCTTTCCCAATTTCAACAACCCGACGATCAATCTCCTCAGCGTCGGCGGCTCGGCCAGTTACGATCTCGACATTTTCGGCGGCGGACGCCGTCGCCTCGAGGCGGCGGCCGCCGACACCCGGGCGCAGGCCCGGCGGGCGGACGCCGCCTATCTGACGCTCACCGGCCAAGTCGCGCTTCAGGCGGTGGCGATCGCCGGCCTCAGGGCCGAGATCGCCACGGTGCGGGCCATCGCAGCCGACGACCAGCGTAACATCGACATCGTCCAGGCGGCGCAAAACGCGGGCGGCGAGGCGCCCTCGGCGGGGGTGAGCGTGCGCGCCCAACTGGCGGAAGACCAGGCCGTCCTGCCGCCTCTCGCCCAGCAGCTCAGCCAGGCCCGCCACGCCCTCGCCGTCCTCGTCGGACGCTCCCCGGCCGAATGGACCGCGCCCGACTTCGAGTTCGCCGAGTTCTCGACCTTTCCCACCGTGCCGGCCGCGGTGCCCTCTGAGCTGGTGCGCCACCGGCCCGACATCCTCGCCGCCGAAGCGGACCTTCACGCGGCCACGGCGCGCGTCGGGGTAGCCAGCGCCAACCTCTATCCCGACATCCGCCTCGTCGCCGGCCTCACCCAGACGGCCTTGACCCCCGGATCGATTTTTTCCTACGGCGCCACGGGGTGGAATTTCGGGACCGGGCTGACGGCGCCGATCCTCAATGGGGGCGCCCTGCGGGCCGACCGGCGCGCGGCGGAGGCGCAGGCCCGCGCCTCGCTGGCCCTCTATCGCCAGACGGTTCTCCAGGCCTTCGTCCAGGTCGCCGACGTCCTCACCGCCCTGGCCCACGACGACGACCGCATCGCCGCCCTTTCTGACGCCCGGTCCTCGGCCCAAGCCGGTCTCGCCGACGCGCGGACGGCCTATCGCCTGGGCGGCGGCGCCGCCCTTCAACTGGTGCAGGCGCAGCGCCAGTTGGACCGGGCGCTACTCAATCTTACCCAGGCGCGAGGTCAGAGGCTGGGCGACATCGTCGGGCTCTACGCCGCCACAGCCGCCGACTGGGGCGCGGCCCCACGCGCCGCCGCCGGCCCGTGAGGCGCCGCCGGGCTCATCGCCTGGCGCTGGCCGTCGGTCTTGCGCCGA
>JBDTKQ010000238.1:0-2549 GCA_039935235.1 Caulobacteraceae bacterium | reverse complement strand
GCCGCGCCCCTTGACGGGCGCGGCGGGATTCCCAACGTTGGCAGGGCGCGGGACCGTCCTCGCGGGCGTTCGAGCGGGCCTCTCATGACCGATATCTTCGACCCCATGACGCTCGCGCGCGGGCCGGCGTGGAAAAACCGGTTGATGCTCGCCCCGCTGACCAACACCCAAAGCCATCCCGACGGGCGGCTCTCGGAGGAGGAGTTCCGCTGGCTGACCATGCGGGCGGCCGGCGGCTTTGGGCTCGTCATGACCTGCGCGGCCCATGTTCAGCGGCAAGGCCAGGGCTTTCCCGGCCAGCTCGGGGTCTTTTCCGACGATCATCTGCCCGGCCTGACGCGGCTGGCCGCGGCGATCGCGGCGAACGGAGCGGTTTCCTCGCTGCAACTCCACCACGCGGGCATCCGCTCGCCGGCGGCGCTGATCGGGGGAACGCCGGTGGGACCCTCGGACGATGCCGAAACCGGGGCCCGGGCCCTTGGCGGCGGAGAGGTCGCCGACCTCGTCGAGGACTTCGTCGCCGCCGCCCAACGGGCCGAGAGGGCCGGGTTCGACGGCGTGGAGATTCACGGCGCCCACGGCTACATCCTGTGCGCATTCCTCTCTCCGGAGACGAACCGCCGGAGCGACGCTCATGGCGGCTCGCCGGAAAATCGCGCGCGGATCGTCCGCGAGATCGTCGCCGGGATCCGCCTCCGATGCCGTCCTGATTTCCAACTCGGCCTTCGCCTCTCGCCGGAACGGTTCGGCCTGGTCACCGCCGAGATCCGCGACCTCGCCGCCGATCTCCTCGCCGGCGGCGCTCTCGATTACGTCGATATGTCGTTGTGGGACGTCTTCAAGGAGCCGATGGACCCCGCGTTCAAGGGGCGGCCGCTGATCGACTGGTTCGCAGACCTGCCGCGCGGGCGGACGCGGCTGGGCGTCGCCGGCAAGATCATGGCCGGGGAGACCGCGCGGCGGGCGCTCGCTCACGGAGTCGACTTCGCCATTCTCGGCCGCGCCGCGGTCCTTCACCACGACTATCCGGCGAGGCTCGCCGCGGATCCGGCATTCCGCCCCATCGCCCTGCCCGTGACGCGCGCCCACCTCGCCCGCGAGGGTCTCTCGCCCCCCTTCATCGCCTATATGAGCGCGTGGAAAGGGTTCGTGGCCGAGGAAGCGGGGAGCGAGGCCGCCTAGCCCGAAAGATCGCGTTGCCCTCGGCGACCACGCGTGGCTCACTGCGCCTCGACGCCCGAGGACTCCGCCTTTGACCACCCGCCGCATCGCCGTGATCGGCCTCGGCCAACGCATCGCCCATGTGCTGGCGGCGATGAGAGAGGTCGGCTGGTCGCTCGATGTGGTCGGTCATGTCGATCCCTCGCCGGTGGGAGCGCCGATTCTCGAGGCCGCGGGACTGACGGCCGGCCCCGCGTTCGCCGATCCGGCGGCCCTCCTCGCACAGGGTCCGTTCGACCTGGTGATGATCGGCTCACCCAACCACCTCCATTTCGAGCACCTCCGCGCCGCCTTTGCCGCCGGTTGCCCGATCTTCGCCGAAAAGCCGATCGTGCGCACGGCGGAGGAAACCTTCGCCCTCGCCCGCATCCTCGCCCAAGGCGGCGCCCCGCCGCTCTTCGTCGGCCTGGTCATGCGCTCCATGCCCATCGTCAGGGAGGTGATCGCCCGGGTCGACGCGGGCGCGCTGGGGATGCTCGTCTCAATGGACGCCACAGAACACCTGCACCCCGAGCACGGCGGCTATCTCGCCCGCAACTGGCGGCGAAAGGCGGCATGGGGCGGATCGTTCATGCTCGACAAGGTGTGCCACGACTTCGATATCTTCGGGCGGATCGCCGGCGCCCGGGCCGAGAGGGTGGCGAGTTTCGGCGGCCGGCGCATCTTCGATCCGGCCCGGCGGGACGTCGCCCGGACCTATGACGATGGTTCGGCCGCCTACGCGCTTCGCGACGCGGGCTGGGCGGGCGCGAACGACGCCTTCCAGTCGGATATGGACGTCGCCGACCATCAGACCGCCATCGTGCGCTATGACGGCGGCTTCACCCTCGCCTTCCATTCCAACAGTCACGTCTCGCTTCAGGAACGCCGCTGGTATCTCGCCGGGACCGACGGGACCCTGATCGCCGACCTCGTGCGCAACCGGCTGATGATCCGGCCGGCGATGAGCCGCGGGAAGCCCGAGCGGATCGACTACGGCGGGCTGACCGCCGACGGTCACAACGGTGCCGATCAGGCGATGGCCCTGGACCTTCTCGCCGCGCTCGACGGCCGCGCCGCCTTCCCGGTGACGCCGGGAGACTCCATGGAGGCGGGCCTCACGGTGATGGCCATCGACCGCTCGATGGACGAAGTGGCGACGATCGACTGCGCGCCGATGTGGGCGGCCTATGACGAGGCGCGGGCGCCGAGGTGAGAACGCTCGACGAAGGGCGCCAGGACATCCACCGGCTCCCGCCAGGCGAGGGAAGGGTCATCCAGCGGCAAACCGTCCACCATGGCGATCGCGGCGGCCATCCGGGCGGCCTTGGCGTGCTCAATGTCCTCGG
>JBDTKQ010000237.1:0-4016 GCA_039935235.1 Caulobacteraceae bacterium | reverse complement strand
CCTTCGTTCGACCCGCCGTTCAATTGGTCGAAGCCGAGAACGACGACGGCGGCGGAGGCTTGGGCCGCCGCGCCGAGAGCGAGAGCGGCCGCGCCGCCCGCGATAAGATGTTTGATTTGCATGATATTTCCCTATGCCCAACTGAGCGGCGGCGAGCGGTAGGCGCGCCAGTGTCCCAGATCAAAACGGACCTTTTCACAACCATGCCACCGGGTCAACGGTTTTTCGCCATATTCCGCCGATTTCAAGAGGCGCCATGGGTTGATGGCGCGGCGGTCTCCCAATCCCCAGGAAAGACCCTTGCGGCCCGGAGTCCCTGGACGTGCGCGGCATTCTTGTTTGGAAAGGAAGTGGGCGCCACGCGGGCGGTGGCAAGTCGGGGGCTTCTGTTGCCAGGCGCCCCCGGGGCCCCGCCTGGCGCTGCTAAGACACCAGGGCTTTAGACGTAAGTCCGTCCGAACCGCTTACGCGGCGAGGGCGTACTCTTGAGCGAAGTTATCGTTCGCATTTAGTTTATGGCCCGAATCGGTGAGCCACGCCGGGAGAAAGCAGTCGTCTTTAGACGTCTGTCGATGCTGATCGGCCCCTCGGGGTCCCGCCGATAACGCGGGGGGAAGAGAGTTGGTGGAGCCGCCGGGAATCGCACCCGGGTCCAGTCCGCTTATTGCACGCGCGTTTATCTCCATAGTCCGGCGAACCGGACCCGCCGAACATAGGCGCGTGTCGGCGTTTAGGGAAGGGCTTGGGGAGGACTTGGACGCCGGTCCGCCGGCGCCCTCTTCGCCATCCGGTTCGCGACCATGAAGACCATCGGACGCCGGCGGCGACTGGCGAGCGAAACCGGGTCGGCGGCGCAAGGCGCGATCGCCTGAAAGGGGGACCCGCGCCTCTCGGGCGACCGCCTACAGCGACTCCACGCCGCGCTCGATGGAAAGCACGCCGGTGCGGGAAACCTCCACCAGGCCGAGCGTACCCATCAGATCGAGGAAACGATCGATCTTTCCCGGAGCGCCGGTGATCTCGAAGATGAAGCTGAGGGTGGTTGTGTCGATCACCCTGGCGCGGAAGATCTCCGAAACGCGGAGGGCCTCGACGCGATCGGCCCCGTGTCCGCGCACCTTGACCAGCGCCAGCTCCCGCTCGACGCCTTGCGGATCGGTGGTGACGTTGCGCACTTGGCGGGTGGCGACCAGCTTGTGAAGCTGGGCCTCGATCTGGGCGAGAACGTGGGGCGTGCCGCGGGTGACGATGGTGATCCGGCTGGTGTGGGCCGCGCGGTCGGTCTCGGCCACCGTCAGGCTCTCGATGTTGTAGCCGCGGGCGGCGAACAGGCCGACGACCCTGTGCAGAACGCCCGGTTCGTTGTCCACCACCACGGCGAAGGTCGCGAGGGCTTCGGCCTCGACCTCGTGGCCCATGTCATAGGCCGAGGCGGGGGGTTCGGCGCTCACACCAGCCCCCGGCCGCCGGCGCCGATGGCGGTCCGAAGATCGCTCTCGCCGTCGCCCATGATCATCTCGTTGTGCGGCTTGCCCGAGGGGATCATCGGAAAGACGTTTTCCGAGCGCTCGACCCGACAGTCGAAGATGACCGGGAGCGGCGTGTCGATCATCTCCTCGATCGCCCCGTCCAGTTCGGCGGGGGTGTCGGCGCGCAGGCCCACGGCGCCGAACGCTTCGGCGAGCTTGACGAAATCGGGCATGCTCGCCGAGTACGAATGGCTGTAGCGCTCGCCATGGAGGAGCTGCTGCCACTGGCGGACCATGCCCATCCATTCGTTGTTGAGGATGAACACCTTGATCGGCAGGTCGTACTGCATGGCGGTGGCCATTTCCTGCATGGTCATCTGGACGCTGGCGTCTCCGGCGATGTCGATGACCAGGCTCCCCGGGTGGGCGATCTGCACCCCGACGGCGGCCGGAAGCCCGTAGCCCATGGTCCCGAGGCCGCCGGAGGTCATCCAGCGATTGGGCTCGTGGAAGCGAAAATACTGCGCCGCCCACATCTGGTGCTGGCCAACCTCGGTGGTGACATAGACGTCCTTGCCGCGGGTCAGGGCGTACAATCGGTCGATGGCATATTGCGGTTTGATGACTCCGTCGCCGGGGCGGTAGGCGAGGCAATCGCGGGCTCTCCAGCCGGCGATCCGCTCCCACCACGGCGCGAGGCGACCGGGCGCGGGGAGGCGCGGCTGGCCCTTCCACGCCGCCACGAGGGCCCCGAGCACCTTGCCCGCGTCGCCGACGACCGCGAGGTCGGCGCGGACCACCTTGCCGATCGACGAAGGGTCGATGTCGATGTGGATCTTCTTCGAACCGGGGGAAAAGGCGTCGAGGCGCCCGGTCACCCGGTCGTCGAACCGCGCGCCGACGGCGATCATCACGTCGCAGTCGTGCATGGCGTTGTTGGCTTCGAACGTGCCGTGCATGCCGACCATGCCCAGCCACGCGGGGGCGTCGGCCGGGAAGGCCCCCAGTCCCATCAAGGTGGAGGTGACCGGCGCGCCGGTCAGCCCGGCCAGGTCGCGCAAGGCCGCGCTCGCGGCGGGGCCGGCGTTGATCACCCCGCCACCGGTGTAGAAGAGCGGCCGCCGTGCGCCGGCGATCAGGGCGCACGCCTCGGCGATCTTGCGCGGCTCCGCGTCCGTGCGCGGATGATAGGCGTGGATCGGACGCGCCGCCGCCGGGCCGGCGTAGGCCCCGCTGGCGAACTGGATATCTTTTGGCACGTCGATCAGCACCGGACCCGGGCGGCCGATGGTGGCGATGCGAAACGCCTCGTGGAGGACATGCGGAAGATCCTCGATCCGTTTCACCAGATAGTTGTGCTTGGTGCACGACCGGGTGATCCCGACGGTGTCGCATTCCTGAAAGGCGTCGGTGCCGATCAGATGGGTGGGAACCTGACCGGTGATCACCACCAGAGGGATCGAATCCATCAGCGCGTCGACGATGCCGGTGACCGCGTTGGTTGCGCCTGGACCGGATGTCACCAGCACCACGCCGGGTTTCCCGGTGGAGCGGGCATAGCCCTCGGCGGCATGGGTCGCGCCCTGTTCGTGGCGCACGAGGACGTGGCGCAGGCGCGGCTCATGGAAGAGGGCGTCGTAGATCGGCAGGACGGCGCCGCCCGGATAGCCGAAGAGGTCGGTGACCCCCTGATCGACGAGAGCGCGCACCACCATCTCGGCGCCGGTCATGATTTCCAGGGCGTCGGCGGCGCCGGCTTTTTCGAGAGCGGGGAGGGCTGTCATGATTGCGGTTTCGAATTTTTTGAACGGGCAAGAAAAAAGGCCCATCGGGGGCCTTGGCGTGCGCGCGATCGTTCGTCGGCCGACGCCACGGGCGCCGGCTGTCCTACGATCGCCATCGAATTACGAGTCGCCCGCGCACGGTGAATCCTGAGTTGAGAAACGTCAGAAAGGCATGCCACTGTCGTCTCACGAGGTCAATGGGGCGTTCGCCGCAAGAATTTGCCGCAGATCCCCGACGTTCCCGCCGGCCGGCAGCCTTGGCCAGTCCGCCATCTGGTGGCGAAACCAGGTGAACTGGCGTTTGGCGTAACGCCGGGTTTCGCCCTGGGCCCGGAAGAGAGCTTCCTCCGGAGAGAGGCGCCCGCCGGCCAGTTCAGCGAAGGCGGCGAGGCCGAGGGCCTTCATCGCCGGGAGCCGGGAGTCGAGGCCGCGCGCCGCGAGCGCCCCCGCCTCCGCCGCCGCGCCGGCCTTCGCCATGGCCGCCAGCCGCTCGTCGCAACGGCGGTAGAGGGCGGCCCGTTCGGGCTCGATCACCACGCCGCGCCACGCCCCCGGCGTCAAGGTCGGCCGGGTGGCCGCGCGCCAGTCGCTCAAGGCCCGGCCGGTGGCCGCGAACACCTCGTGCGCGCGAAGAAGGCGTTGACGGTCGCCGGCCCCGATCCGGGCCGCCGCCGCCGGATCGGTCACCGCGAGGCGCGCGCGAAAGGCGGCCTCGCCGAGGCGGTCGAACGCGGCGCGCGCCGCCGCGCGCGCCGGCGCCGGG
>JBDTKQ010000236.1:0-29237 GCA_039935235.1 Caulobacteraceae bacterium | reverse complement strand
ATCGAGGCGTGGGGCGGCGCGCCTCTCCCGCAAACCTCCGTCGGCGACGATCTCGAGGCGACGGCCGCGGCGGTGCGGACCCTCGACTGCGACCTGATCGTCACCCTCGGCGGCGCCTCCGTGGGCGACCACGACCTGGTCAAGCCGGCCATGGGCCGCCTCGGATTGGACCTGATC
Source organism: Caulobacteraceae bacterium (assembly GCA_039935235.1). Taxonomy (GTDB): domain Bacteria; phylum Pseudomonadota; class Alphaproteobacteria; order Caulobacterales; family Caulobacteraceae; genus Acaudatibacter. Next base: position 29,060 of record JBDTKQ010000236.1, on the reverse strand, counting down.
GTCGAGAGCGTGGCGGTCAGACCGGGCAAGCCGACGTGGTTCGGCGCACTCGCCGGCGGGCGCCATGTGCTTGGCCTCCCCGGAAACCCCGCCTCGGCCCTCGTCTGCGCCGAGCTTTTCCTCTGGCCGATCCTGCGGGCCATGCAAGGCGCCGATCCGGAGCCCCGCCTCCTCGCCGCGCGAACCGCCCGGCCGCTGGCCGCCAACGGGGGGCGCGAACAGTGGATGCGCGCGCGCCTCGCACCTGGCCCCGACGGCGTTCTCACCGCCGAGCCGTTCGCCGATCAGGACTCCTCGCTGGTGAGCGTCTTCGCGAGCGCCGACGCCCTCCTCCGCCGCCCCGCGGGAGCGGCGGCCGTGGCGGCCGGAGAGGTGGTCGACGTCCTCCCGCTGGAGCGGATGGGATAGCCCGCGCCGGCGAATTCCCCGGAACTTCAGAGCCCCGGATCACGCCGCTTGCGCAGCGGACGCTCGCGCATCACCCCCGGATAGCCCTTGGGTGGAGCGAGGACCTCGCCGCAGTATTCCCGGTCAACGGCCTCGTCGAGGCGAGGTGATAGCGCGGCTTCCGCCCGGCGTGGGTGTTGAACAGCGCGCGGGGGCGTTGACCATTTTCGGCGCACGCGAACGCTCGTAGGACACCGGCGCGCCGCGCCGTGAGCAGAAGCTTCTGGCGTAGCAGGCCTCGTCCTCGAACCGGCGTTAGCCGCCACCCCCGCCGGTCACCCGGACCTTCCCGCGCCAGACCCCGACATAGGTTGCATAGACGCGCCCGTGGGCCTTTCGCGTTGCCGGCGAGTGGTCGTGGCACGCACCCACCACAGGCAAATCGAACTCCACCGGCGGCGCCCCCGCAAAGGCATCCGCCAGCCGCCGGGAGGGGAGGAGCGGGTTTCGGAGAGAGAGGATGGATCGAGGTAACCTGCTGACGAAGATCCTGTTTTCATCGTCTGATTCCTCTGGCATCGTCCCCTCGGGATGAAACCAGCGGAGTCAGGATGCCGATTTTCACCGTATTGCGCCGAGTGGACGCCTACGTCGACTCAATCGCCGAAGTTGAAGCGGACGATGCCGAGGAAGCGGCCCTCATGGCGAAGGAGGCCGAGGACGACTACAGTTGGGAAGAGTGGGGTCCGGTCGAGTTCGACGCCCGCGGCTACGTGACACTTGACGCCAAGGGGAACGAGATTGAAGCCACCTGGACAGGGTGCGGGTGACGGTTTTCTTAATCTCGGTTTCGAAGAGTCGGCGACTCCTTTCGAGAATGCTTCGCAGAACGCCCGAGTCTGGACCGAGTCTTGGGTGGCGCTGCACCTGTTTTGCCCAAACTGCGGCGCCCCGCGGCTCAAGCAGTTTCCCGGCAATCGCAAGGTCGCCGACTTCCTGTGCGCCGAATGCACCGAGGAATTCGAGCTCAAGAGCCAAAGGGGCCGGTTTGGAAAGACCGTGAACGATGGCGCGTTCGGGGCGATGTGCGAACGCCTCGCCGCCAGCAACAATCCCAGCCTGATCCTGATGAACTACGACATGGCGCGATTCGGCGTGACCGACCTTTTCTTCGTACCCCGGCATTTTTTTGTGAGGAAGGTCATTCGGGAGCGGAAGCCCCTTTCGACCACCGCGCGGCGGGCGGGGCGGATCGGTTACAACATCCTGCTCAACGAGATTCCTGACAGCGGGAAAATCTACTTCGTCCGAGACAGCGAGGCCGCCCCACGCGAACTGGTCATGGAACAGTGGCGCCGCACGTTGTTTCTGCGCGAAACCGGCGTCGCCGCCCGAGGATGGCTTGTGGAGGTGATGAAGTGCGTCGAGGCACTCGGACTTGCGACGTTCACACTGGACGATGTCTATGCTCACGAGGAGCGACTGAAATCCGCCTATCCTGGAAATCGCAACGTGCGTCCGAAAATACGCCAGCAACTCCAGGTGCTGCGTGATCGAGGTTATTTGGATTTTCTCGGCCGCGGACGATACCGCCTTCGCTCGGCCGTCTGAGGCAGCACGATCAGTTGCGCCACCGCGCGTTGGCCAGCCCCCGCGATCTGTGTCTTAATCGCCCTCTCGGCGGGGGAGCGCGGTGGTGAAGACTCTATTCGGGTTTGTGCTCCTGGCGCTCCTCGGGGCGACGTCGGCGTTTGGACAGGCGGCGCCCTCCGCCCCGGCCGCCCCATCGACCCTGTGCGGGCCGCCGGCGTGGCGCGATCTGCGGCCTCTGCTGCTTTCCAGGCCGGCGCGGGCGATTTCGACGGGGACCCTGATCCTCCCGCAGGGCGACGAGGGCGATATCGTCATGCTCGGGCCCGTGGGGTCCAGGTCGGCGTCCCTCGACGACTACCAGTTCCGGGTCTTCGTCGCCGACCGGATCGGAAGCGACGCCCTGCCCCTGACCGTGGAGGCGGAGGGCGGGATGCGGCCGCTCCACGTCGACCGGCCGACCGGCGGTCCACGCTCGGCGGAGGACCAGAAGAAGGATTTCGACCTGCGCCTCTATGTGCCCGGCGACAGCGGCTGGGTCCCGTGGCGCTCGCGGCTGTTCGTGGTGGTCGCCTGCCAAAACGGCGCCCCGGTGGCCTGGGGCGTGCGCCGCATCGAGACCAGCCGCGATGTCCCCTCGTGGGCGCTGGCCGGAGCCCTTGTGCTGGCGCTCTACCTGATGGCGGCCACCATGGTCTACATCGCCAGGCGCCAGGCGATCGCCAAACCGCCCGCCGTCCCCAGGCCGCTTCGGGTCACGAAGCTCACCCCGTGGAGCTGGTGGGACTGCCTCGATCCGGTGGTCATGACCTCCGACCGGTTCGACCGTGGGAGCCTGTCCAACCTGCAGGTGCTCTTCTTCGGCGGTCTTGTCGCCTTCGGGCTCACCGACCTGACGGTGCGCTCCGGCGCCCTCTCCGATCTCTCCTCGACGATCGTCTATCTCCTCGGCATCCCCGCCCTGGGGGCCCTGGGGACGGGAATCGTCCGCAACACGCGCGACCGGCTGAGCGCGGAGAACTGGTCGTGGCTGGTCGCCCGCGGGGTTCTTCCGGTCAACGATTCGGGCAAGAAGTTGCGCCCCCGGTGGTCGGACCTGATCATGACGGACACCGTCCTCGACCTGCCCAAGCTGCAGGCCCTCACCTTCAGCCTGATCGTCGGCATCGCCATGATCGCCACCGGCTTTCGCGATCTGGCGGACTTCAACGTCCCCTCGACCCTCCTGCAGATTCTGGGCCTTTCGCAAGTGGTGTTCGTGGGCGGCAAGTTCACCGAGCCGACCACCATCGGCGATCTCGACGACCTGCTCGACAAGCTGCGCGACGCCGACCACGCGCTCAAGCGGGCGGCGGCCAGCGGGCGGGATGTCGATTCCGACGGCAAGGTGGTGGCCCCTCCACCGGCGGGTACGCCCGAGGCGGCGGCGTTCGTGGCCGTTCGCGGACCCTATCTGACCATGGCCGCTGCGGGCGCCCCGGCGGCGGTGCCCAACGCGGTCCAGCGCTACCGCGATCTTGAGGAGGAGGCGGCCGTCCTGCTTCGCTCGCTTGTCGAACGCGACGTCCATCTCGACAGCCTGAAAGACCCGCTCGGTTAGGGCCTCACGCCGGCGAGAGGACCACACCGGTGACGATGGCCGCGAAATGGACGGCAGCGGCGGCGACCACGAAGGCGTGCCAGATCGCCCGGCGAAACGGTCGCGCCTTGTCGAGATAGACGACCACGCCCAGCGAATAGATCAGTCCGCCGGCGACGAGGAGGCCCAGGGCGATCGGCGCCACCCCCGCGATGAGCGGCCTGACCGCGATCAAGGCGATCCAGCCGAGAGCGAGATAGAGGGCCACCCAGAAGTTCTTGCCGAGACCGGGGAGGAAGAGCTTTCCCGCCGCGCCGATGGCCGCGAGCACCCAAACCGCGGCGGTCATTCCCCATGCCCAGGCGCCGTGCAGGCGCTGGGTGGTGAAGGGCGTGTAGGACCCTGCGATCATCAGGAAGATGGCCGCGTGGTCGAGCCGCCGGAGCAACGGCCGGCGCCGGGGGAGCGCCAGGTTGTAGGCCAGCGAGGCGAGGAACATGGCGGACAGGCAAAGTCCGTAGACCCCGACCGCCGCCGCCTGCCCCAGCCGGCCGAGGCCCAGCGAGACGCCGAGCAGCACCAGGCCGCCGAGCGCGCCGGCGGCCAGGCCGACCGCGTGGACCCGGCGGTCGGCCGCACGCTCGCGGAGGTTGGGATAGTGGCTCTCCATCGGACCCGCCTCCACGGATGCAAGACGCCGCGTGGCGTCACAAACCCAGCACTACGTTTTTGCTTTTGGATCGGGGCAAGATTCAGGCCTTGGGCCATCCGGCTCCGGCACACTGGCAGCACCAGGGCGCCTTCAGGCGGCCGTGGTGAACCTCGCGTAGCGTGGGCGTCTTGCTTCCTCCGCTTTCGGAGAGGGAGAGTTTTTCATCTCGCCGCCACCGATCCCGCCGTAGCGGCGCGCTGGCGATCGGCAAGGGCCTCGACGAGGGTCCTGCCGATCGCGAGGCTGGATGCGGGGTTCTGGCCGGTGATCAGATTGCCGTCGCAAACCACGTGGCCGATCATCGGCAAGAGGGCGTGCTCGAAAAGCCCCCCCTCCTTGCGCATGGCGTCCTCGAGCGAGAACGGAACGGTCGCGGCCAGCCCGGCGAGGGTTTCCTCGCCGTTGGTGAAGCCCGTGACCCGGCGCCCGGCGAGGATCGGATCGCCGCTCTCCGACTTGGCCCCGAGCAGGCCCGCCGGCCCGTGGCAGACAGCGGCGACGATCTTGCCCGCCCGATCGAAGGCGGCGACGAGGCTCTTGAGGCGCCTGTCACCGACGAGATCGACCATCGGCCCGTGGCCCCCCGGGAGATAAAGGGCGTCGAAGCGGGCCTCCGACACCTCGCTCAGGGGGACGGTGGCGGCCAGCGCCCCCAGCGCCCCGCGCCACATGGCCGGGGTCTTGTCGTCGGGCGCGGTCCGCGGATCGATCGGCGCGGCGCCGCCCTTGGGCGAGGCCACCGTAACGGCGATCCCCGCCTCCACAAGAGCGAGGTACGGCAGGGCGAATTCCTCCAGCCACACGCCGGTCGGGTGGCCGGGCGAGAGCGTGTCCGTGCTGGTGACGACGATCAGGACGTGCATGGTGGTTGCTCCGGACGTTCACCAACGTCAATGCCGCGTGGCCCCCGACGTTCCCCCGCCCGATCTCGCGGCGACGGAACGCCGACGCCTTTGTCGCGTTGTCGGCGCTTGAACCTACCAATGTTTTTCGAGGAGACCCTGTCATGGACGAAAATCGGATCGAAGGCGCCGTCAAGCAAGGAATCGGCCACGCCCAGGACGCGCTCGGCGGCGGGACCGGGGATGCCGGCCTTCAGGCCAGGGGCAAGTGGAACCAGGTCGAGGGCTCGGCGCAAAACCTCTATGGCAAGGCCATGGACCAGGTCCGCGATCTGGCGAAGGAATTGTCGGAGCAGGCCCGCGATCTGGCCGAACAGGGGCGCGCCCTCGCCGACCAGGCCAAGGACAAGATCAGCGACCAGCCCTATGCGGCCGTCGGTATCGCCGCGGTGGCCGGCCTCGTTCTGGGCATGTTGCTGAGCGGCGGCCGCGGAAGCAAAGTCGTCTATCTTCGCCGCGAATAGGCGTGCCGGGGACGAGGACGGCGCCGGGGGATCGGTCCCGCGCCGTTTTCGTCGTCGACCGTCCTCGTGTCTGCCGTGGGCCAGCGGCCACGAGCGCGGGGGCCACCGCCTCGCCCGGGCGGAAAGCGAGGCAGCGGAACCCATCCCACTTCGGCTCGAACCGCCAACCAGGTTCAAGGGGCGGCGACGCCACGAACTTCGCCTCCATGGAGCGGGTGTCGATGGGGACGGGCAAATTCGCGAACGGCGAGTCGATCATGACGTTCGAACCGGCGTGGAACCCAGAGCCTGATGCGTTTGCACGGAACAGATGCAAGCGCTGAATCAGGCTCTACACTCTTGAATCTAGAGCAAATTACCCCCGTTCAGATGATTCCATCTGAAAGGGGTTTGCTCTAGCCGGTTCCCGCGTCCTGCACCTACGCGGACCTCCGCCGCCTCACCCCGGTCAGCGACACCAGCAGCATCAGCCAGAAGCCGCCATCGCCGATGGCGTCGAACACGGTTGGCGCGAGGGCCGGCGGGAGGGGAGCATCGATTACGCCGAACGCGCCCTCGCCCAATTGCTCCCCCCGCACCACCCGCCCGTAGGCATCGATCACCGCGCTGATCCCGGTGGGCGTGGCGCGGACCATCGGCAGACCCTCCTCGATTGCGCGATAGCTGGCGAGGTTGAGGTGTTGCGTCGGCCCGATGCCGGTTCCGAACCACGCGTCGTTTGAAATGTTGGCGATCCACCGGGCCCGCACACCCGCCGCCCGGCCGCCGTCGCGGGTGAAGCCGGAAAAGAGGCTCTCGTAGCAGATCAGGGGCTGCACGGGCGCCAGACCGGGGAGGCGCAACGGGCGGGGCGGCGGACCGGGGGCGAAGCCGTCGCCGACATGGACCATCTGCTTGATCCCGAGCCGGGCGGCGAGGCCGTCCAGCGGCATGAACTCGCCGAAGGGAACCAGGCGGAACTTGTCATAAAACCCGATGGCCGAAACCCCGAACTCCGAGCGACGGACCGCCGCCAGAGTATTGAAGGTCGCCGTCCGGCCGTCCCGGTCCAGGCCGAAACGGTAGCCGCCCACAAGCAGGGTCTGGCCGGGAACAAGCGCCGCGGCGATCTTGGCGCCGACGGGGGCGGTCGAGGCCAGATAGTCGTCGAGGGCGTCGGGGATCGCGCCTTCAGGCCAGACGACGATGTCGATGGGATGAGGCGCCGGCCGCGCGGTGAGGTCGACGTAGCGGGCGACGATGCTGTCGAACAGGCGCCGATCGTATTTGGTCTCCTGTTTGACGTCGGCCTGCACCACCCGGATCCATGGGGCGGCGGGATCGGCGGCCACGGGGTGCGCGAGGCGCACGGCTCCGAACACCCACAGCCCGGCCAGGGCGACCGCCGCCAGACCCACCGCCAGCCGCCCGCGCCACCGCTCGACGAGCACCGCCGGGCTGGCCGCCACCGCCACCGTGATCCACGTCAGGCCCCAGATCCCGACGACCGATGCGGTCTGGGACAGCGCCGAGCCCGCCGGCCACGCCGACCCCGGCGGGTCCCATGGAAAGCCGGTGAGGAGATGGCCGCGCAGCCACTCGGCGCCGGAGAGGCAGGCGGCGAACACGAGGACGCGCGCGACACCCTTGCCCGCCAGCGCGCGGTAGGCCACCCCGGCGGCGCCCCAGAAGAGGGCCATGAACATGGAGACAAGTCCGACGGCGAACGGCGCCATCCACCCCTGTTCGGCGGCGTCGATCTGGAACGGCTGGGCCATCCACCACAGGGAGACCAGAAAATAGGCGGTCCCGACGATCCAGCCGCGGAAGAAGGCAGAGCGGAGCGGCCGGCCGGCGGCGGGGCGCTCGATCGCCGCCAACATGAGCGCATAGCCGAGCAGGCCGGCGAGAAATCCCCACGGCGGCTGCGAGAAGGCGGCGGCGAGGCCGGCGACGACCGCCAGTCCACGCGCCGCCCACGGCCGGGCGCCCCGGGTCGAAGTCGCACCCGTCAAACGCGCTTGTCCCCAGGCGGGGAAATCGCGGCCGGGCGCACACGCAGACGCTTGATCCGGCGCGGATCGGCGTCGGTGATCTCGAAATCGAACCCCGCCGGATGGGCGATGACCTCGCCCCGCTGTGGCACCCGTCCGGCGAGGGCGATGACGAGGCCCGCCGCCGTCTCGATGTCCTCCTCCAGTTCCGGCGTGGCGAGAGGCCGCCCGAGGGCGGCCTCGAGGTCCTCGAGATCGAGACGGGCGTCGATCTCGAACACCCCGCCCGCCCGGGCGACGATCCGTATCACCGCGGCCTCGTCGTGCTCGTCGTCGATCTCGCCGACCACGGACTCGATGACGTCCTCCAGGGTCACGAGACCGTCGACCCCGCCGAACTCGTCGATCACCATGGCCATATGGGTGCGGCTGGCCTGCATGCGCACCAGCAGATCGGCCGCGCGCATGGACGGGGGCACATAGAGCGTCTCCCGCTTCAGGCGGGGAAGGACGATCGCGTCCGCCGGCGCCCGCCGCTCCGGCGCCGCGAGCAGCTTGAATACGTCCTTGAGGTGGGCCACCCCGACCGGGTCGTCGAGGGTCACGCGATACACCGGCAGGCGCGAATGCTCGCTTTCGGCGAACGCGGCGACGACCTCGACGAACGGCGTGGACAGCTCGATCGCGGTGATGTCTGCCCGAGGCGTCATGACGTCCGCGACGACGATCGACTGGAAGGCCTCGGCCTGATCGCGAAGCTGGGCGGCGGCGGGAGAGGCGGCGCCCTCGCCGCCAGCGCCGCGCCGCCCCAGGCCGACCTTGGCAAGAAGCGACCTCAGCGGCCGCGCCGGCCCGGATTTTTCCTCGCGCGGCGGGCCGTCATTGCGGGTGCTGGACATGCTCTCCAACGTCGTAGGGATCGGCGACGCCGAGGGCCGCGAGGAGCGCGCGCTCCCGCGCTTCCATGCGGATCGCCGCCGCATCCTCCTCGTGATCATAGCCGATGAGGTGCAAAACGCCATGGACCACCAGGTGACGCAGGTGGTCGGCGAGGGTCTTGCCTTGCGCCGCCGCCTCGGCGGCGCACACGCCGAACGCCAGGGCGACATCGCCGAGGTGAGCCTCGCGGTTGGCGGTGGCCGGAAAGGCGAGGACGTTGGTCGCCGATGGCCGGCCACGGAACCGCGCGTTGAGCGCGGCCACGGCCTCGTCGTCGGTAAGGAGAATGGCGAGAGCGGCGTCGCTCGCGGCCGCCAGCCCGCCCGCCTCGACGGCAATGCCGGCGGCATCGGGCAACGCGTTGAGCCACGCGGGGGCCGCGACCTCCACCTCGATCATGGGAACCGGCGGGCGGCGTCGGCGTCATAGGCCTCGACGATCCGCCCCACGAGCGGATGGCGGACCACGTCAGCCACCGAGAAACGAGTGATCGCCACCCCCTCCACGCCGTCGAGGATCGACACCGCGTGGGCGAGGCCCGAATCGGTCGGATTGACCAGATCGACCTGGCTGGGATCGCCGGTGACCACCATGCGCGAGCCCTCGCCCAGCCGGGTGAGGACCATCTTCATCTGCAGCCGCGAGGTATTTTGCGCCTCATCGACGATGACGAAGGCATGGCTGAGCGTGCGGCCGCGCATGAAGGCGATGGGAGCCACCTCGATCCCGCCCCGCTCCCGGCGGCGGCGAAGCTGGTCGGCGCCCAGGATGTCGGTCATCGCCTCCCATACCGGCGCCATATAAGGATCGACCTTTTCCGTCAGATCGCCCGGAAGGAAACCCAGCCGCTCCCCCGCCTCCACCGCCGGGCGCGTGACCACCAGCCGCTCGACCTCGCCCGCTCGCAAGAGCCCAGCCCCGTGGGCGACGGCGAGGAAGGTCTTGCCGGTACCTGCGGGACCCAGTCCGAAGACCAGGTCGTGGGCCTCCATGGCCTCGAGATAGAGCGCCTGGGCGGCGGTCTTGGCCGCCACCGTTCCCCGGCGGGCGGCGAGCCCTGGCGGGGCGATTCCCGCGCGCGCCTGGTCGATGGCGACGCGGACATCGGCGGGGGAAACCTCGAGCCGCGAGGCGATGCGGGCGGCGAGGGTCTCGATGGCCTGTTTGGCGTTGCGCCGGGCCTTCGCCTCGCCGTTGAGCGAGACTCCGCCGCCGGGCGTTTCCACCAATACGTGAAAGGCGTCCTCGATCAGGGCGGCGTGACGACCGCCCGGACCGGCCACGGCGCGCACCGCCTCGTCCGCCAGCGGCAGGAACTCCGGGGGACCCCGGCTCACGCGCTTTCCAGGGCCAACGCTCCCGACAGGCTGTTGTGCCCCGACCCGGTCACCTCGACCGAAACGATTTGCCCGACAAGCGCGGTCGATCCCTCGCAATGCACCGACTGGAGATAGGGACTGCGACCGATCACCTGACCCGCGTGTCGCCCCGCTTTTTCGAAAAGCACCGGCTGGACGCTTCCCACGAGGGCGGCGTTGAACGCCCGTTGCTGCGCCTCGAGCAGGGCCTGAAGGCGGCAGAGCCGTTCGGCTTTCACCGCCGGCTCCACCTGACCGGTCATGGCCGCCGCCGGAGTGCCCGGCCGGCGCGAATAGTTGAAGCAATAGCCGCCCGCGTAGCCCACGGCCGAGACCAGATCGAGTGTCGCCTGAAAGTCCGCCTTGGTCTCACCGGGAAAACCGACGATGAAATCGCCGGAAAGCGCGATGTCGCGCCGCGCCGCCCGTAGCTTGCCGAGGGTCGCCAGATAGCTTTCCGTCGTGTGCGCCCGGTTCATCGCCCTGAGCACCCGGTCCGAGCCCGACTGTACTGGAAGATGAAGATAAGGCATCAGCGCCTCCACCTCGCCGTGGGCCGCGATGAGGGCGTCGTCCATGTCCCGCGGATGGCTGGTGGTATAGCGGATGCGGTCCAGTCCCGGGATTGCCGCCAGCCGGCGGATCAGCGCGGCGAGACCGCCCTCGCCGCCATAGGCGTTGACGTTCTGGCCCAGCAGCGTCACCTCCCGGACCCCGCGCGCCGCCAGATCGCGCGCCTCCGCCTCGATCGCCTCCGCCGGACGGGAATATTCCGCGCCCCGCGTATAGGGGACGACACAGAAGGTGCAGAATTTGTCGCACCCCTCCTGAACGGTGAGGAAGGCGGTGACCCCGGCGGGTGACCGCGCGGAGGGCAGCGAGTCGAATTTTTCCGCCGGAGCGAAGTCGGCGGCGAGGCGTGTCCCGCCCGCCCGGTGGGCGCGGGCGATCAGCTCGGGCAGGCGATGATAGCTCTGCGGTCCGATCACCAGATCGACGGCGCCTTGGCGGGCCATGATCTCGGCGCCCTCGGCCTGGGCGACGCAACCGGCCACGGCGACGATCATCTCCCCCCCCTCCGCCAGCCGCCTCTCCTTCATCCTCTTCACCCGGCCAAGCTCGGAATAGACCTTCTCGGTGGCCTTCTCGCGGATATGACAGGTGGTGAGCACCACCAGATCGGCACCCTCGGGGCTGTCCACCAGCCCATAGCCCAAGGGCGCGAGCACATCGGCTATGCGCTCGCTGTCATAGACGTTCATCTGACAGCCGTAGGTCTTGATATAAAGGCGCCTGCTCGGGACGGTCGCGGTCATGGCTCACTCATCGGCCGGAACTCCATAGAGTTCCAGGCGGTGATCGACCAGCCGGTAGCCGAGGCGCTTGGCGATGGCTTTTTGCAGGGCCTCGATCTCGTTGTCGACGAATTCCACCACCGCCCCGCTCTTCATGTCGATGAGATGATCATGGTGCGCCTCGCTGGCCTCTTCGTACCGCGCACGGCCGGCGCGGAAATCGTGGCGGGTGAGGATGCCCGACTCCTCGAACAGGCGCACGGTGCGATAGACCGTGGCGATTGAGATGTGGGGGTCGACGGCGTGGGCGCGGCGATGCACCTCCTCGACATCGGGATGATCGCTGGCGACCGACAGCACACGGGCGATCACCCGTCGCTGCTCGGTCATGCGCATCCCCTTTTCGATGCACAGTTTTTCAAGCCGCTCCAAACATCCTCTCCCGATTTGCGCCACCATAGGCAAACGCGCGTCACCTGTTAAGCGCGCGGCGCATGACCAGGGCGTCCACCACCGTCGCCTGGCGCGCGTAGTATCCGCCGCGCCGCGCGACCACGGCAAATCCCGCGTTTTCGTAGAGCGCAAGGGCGGCGGGATTGTCGGCCGCGACCTCGAGGAAGACGGATCGCGCATCGCCCGCCGCCGCCGCCGCCATGGCCCCGTGGAGAAGCGCGGCGCCAATGCCCCGGCGCCGGCTCTCTGGCCGCACCGCCAGGGTGAGCACTTCCGCCTCATCGGCCGCTACCCGCGCGAGAATGAAGCCGGACACCCTCGATCGGCGCCGAACGGCGAGGGCGAAGGCGCCGGGAGACGACGACAACAGGCCGGCGATGGCGTGGGCGTCCCATCCCTCTTCGAAGGCCGCGGCGTGCGCCGCCGCAAGGTCCGCCGCGTCGGCGACTCCGGCGGGAGCGAGGATCATCGCGTCTTGGCGACGGCGTCGGCGGGACGCAGATACAAGGGGACGGGCGGCGCGAAATCGTCCCGGAGCGCCAGGCGCGCCACGGCCCCGATCTCAGGCGCGGCGAGAGACTCGATCCGCGCCCCGGCCACGAACGGGGCGAGGAGCCGGGCGCCCGGCCCGATCAGCGTCAAAGGGGTGGGAGGGAGGCGATGGGCCGCTTCGTCGATGGCGAGTATCCTGGGCGCGGAGGGGACCCCGGCGACGGCGAAGAGTTGCAGATAAAGCCGCCCGCGGCCCGCGTCGATCACCGCCGCGCGCGGCCAGTCACCCTCGACACTCGCCGCCAGCGCCTCCAGCGTTCCTACCGCGGCGCACGGCCGGCCAAGGGCGAGGGCCAGGCCTTTGGCGAAGGCGACCCCGACGCGAAGCCCGGTGAACGAACCGGGTCCCACGGTGACGCCGATACGGTCGACTTGAGAAAACGCGACCGCCGCCGCCGCCATCAACTCGCCCACCATGGGCGCCAGTCGCTCCTGGTGGCCGCGCGTCATCGGCTCGGAGCGGAAGGCGATCGTCCCGCCCTCGGCCGCCAGGGCCGCCGAACAGGCGCCCAGACAGGTGTCCACGGCCAGGACAATCATTTTCAGGCGCGCCCGCGGGACGTCCGCCGGGCGCCGCTCGTCACACGATCCTGCACGCGTCCTCGAAGGTGTGACGCGGCGACCGGGCGAAAAGATTTTCTTCCGTGCCGTAGCCGATCGAGCACAGGAAGTTTGATTTGACCCGCGTGCCGGCGAAGAAGAGGGCGTCGACCTTGGCGTTCTCGAAACCGGACATCGGCCCGCAATCGAGGCCGAGAGAGCGGGCGGCGATCATCAGATAGGCGCCCTGCAGCGAGCCGTTGCGAAAGGCCATCTGCTCGATCAGGGCGGGGTCGGTGATGGAGTCCTTCATCCTGGGCGCGTGGGGAAAGAGTTTGGGCAGGGTCTCTGGAAAATCCAGGTCGTAGCCGACGATCGCCGTCGCCGGCGCCTGTTTGATCTTGGCCTGGTTCCCGGCCGCGGCCACGGAGGAAAGCTTTTCCCTGGCCTCGGCGCTGGTCACGAAGACGAACCGCGCCGGCGTCGAATTGGCCGCCGTCGGCCCCCATTTGGCCAGATCGTAGATTTCCCGCAGGATCGCTTCGGGCAAGGGCTCCGGATGCCAGCCGTTGCGGGTGCGCGCGGCGCGAAAGACGGTATCGAGGGCGGCATCGTCGAGGCGCGCGGGCATGGCGGGAAATCCTTGCGGAGACAAGGCTGTCGCCCGTCTTGTTGGAGAAAGCGGCGTCAGACGGTCTGTTCGACCCGGGTCACTTCGGGGACGTAGTGGCGCAACATGTTTTCCACCCCGCTCTTGAGGGTCGCCGCGGAGGAGGGGCAGCCGGAGCACGCGCCGCGCATGTGCAGCCACACTACCCCGGTATCCGGTTCGAATTTTGAAAAGAGAATATCGCCGCCGTCCTGCGCCACCGCCGGACGGATGCGGGTGTCCAGCAGGTCCTTGATTTCGGCGACGATCTGGGCGGCCTCGCCTTCATAGACCCCCTCGTCGGCGATCGGAGCGTCCGCCTCGGTCAAGAGAGGCCGCTCGCCGGTGAACTGGTCCATGATCGCCGCCAGGATCGGCGCCTTGAGGTGCGCCCATTCCCGGTCCGGGTGTTTGGTCACCGTAAGGAAGTCCTCGCCAAAGAACACCCGGGTGACCCCGTCCAGATCGAACAGGTCGCCGGCCAGAGGCGAGGCGGCGGCCTCCCCGGCGTCGCGGAACTCGCGCGAGGCCCCGGACGCCATAAGTTCGCGGCCGGGCAGGAATTTAAGGACCTCGGGGTTGGGGGTGGCTTCGGTCTGAATGAACATGAGTTTGGTCTCCGTGCGCCGTAGATGGCCCGGTCACGCCTTCTGTGCAACCGGTCAGGGCGAGGGCCACAGCCCGACGATCGCCTTTGTCTGGGCAAGAATCGGGGCGGCGATGGCCGACGCGCGCTCGGCCCCGCGAGCGAGGATGCGGTCGATTTCAGCCGGGTCGGCAAGAAACCGGCGAATGTCGGCGCTCACCGGCGCCAGCCTCTCGACCAGAAGGTCGGCAAGCGCGCCCTTGAAACTCTGGCCGAACCCCTGCCCCCCGAAGGTGGCGAGGACCTCCGCCTTGCTCTGGCCCGAGAGGGCCGCGAACACGGCCACGAGATTGTCCGCTTCCGGCCGTCCCTCGAGCCCGGCGGGGGTTTCGGGGAGGGGAGCCGGATCGGTCTTCGCCTTTCGGATTTTGGCGCGGATGGCGTCGGCGTCGTCGGTCAGATTGATCCGCGACTGGTCGGACGGATCGGACTTGGACATCTTCGCCGTCCCGTCGCGCAGCGACATGATCCGCGCGCCCGGCCCCTCGAGGACCCCCTCCGGTCGCGGAAAGAACCCCGGTGCGTCGAAGTCGTGGTTGAACTTGGCGGCGATGTCACGCGTCAGCTCGAGATGCTGTTGCTGATCCTCGCCCACCGGCACGTGGGTCGCCTTGTAGACCAGGATGTCCGCCGCCTGGAGCACCGGATAGACATAGAGGCCGACGCTCGCCCGCTCCTTGTGCTTGCCGGTCTTCTCCTTGAACTGGGTCATCCGGTCGAGCCAACCGAGCCTGGCCACGCAGTTGAAAATCCACGCCAGCTCGGCGTGCTCGCGGACCGCCGACTGCGGAAAGATGATCGCCACCGCCGGGTCCACCCCCGCGGCGAGATAGGCGGCGGCGATTTCCCGGGTTTGACGTCTCAAGGCCCTGGGGTCCTGCCATGCGGTGATGGCGTGCAGGTCGACGACGCAGAACAGGCACTCCATCCGATGCTGGAGGGCCACGAACTTGACGATCGCCCCCAGATAATTGCCCAGATGCAGATCGCCCGAGGGCTGGATGCCCGAAAGCACCCGGCTTGGACCGGTGTAGGGGGAGGGGGTCAGATCGCTCATCGGGCGGTCTTTAGCCCTACCCGCGGCCTCGCTCAAAGGGGCGTCCATGGCTTACCGGCCCGCGCTCGCTCGTGCCCGGGGGAGGCGCAGCGCCCTGGCGCCGGTGTCGGGCGCATCGAGAACCTCCACCAGCCGCGCGCGGACGGCGGCGATGCGGGCCGGATTGGTGAGCTTCGCACCCGCCGCGCCCACCACATAGAAGGCGTCCACCGCCCGCTCGCCGTAGTTGTCGATGTGGGCCGACTGGATCGAGAGCTCCGCCTCCGAAAGGGCGCGCGCCAGGGCTTCGAGAAGTCCCGGGCGGTCGCGGCCCGAGGCTTCGATCACGGTGGCGCCTTGCGAGGCGTCGTTGTCGACCGCCACGGCGGCGTTGAGAGTGAAGGCCGAGGCGCGTCCCAGACCGAGGGCGCTGGGCGCCTCGCCGGGCGCCGGCGGCGCGAGGGCCGCGGCCTCGAGGCCTTCCACCAGACGAGAAAGCGCCCGGGGATTGGCCTCGCCGAACGGTGCGCCGGAACTGTCCTGCACGAAGAAGACGTCCAGCGCCTTCCCCGCGCCCGAGGTGAAGATGCGGGCGGCCACGACGTTTCCCCCGCCCCGCGAGATGGCCAAGGCGAGATCGGCGAACAGGCCCCGGCGATCGGCGGCGCTGACCATCAGCTCGGCAGCGTTGCGGTCGGTCCCCACCCGGCCCTCCGCCGCCGCCCCGCCGTCGGCTTCGGCGCGCCGCGCGAGGGCGAGATGGGTCTGTTGCTCGGCGGCGGAGAAGGCCGAGAAATAGGCGTCCTCCATTCCGCTCGCCCACGCCTTGGCCCCTGGATCGGCGGCGACGAGCTCGATGCGCGCGTCATAGGCGATCGCTTCCTGACGGCGCCGCGTGACCCCGGCGGCATCGGAGGTGCGGCCGCCTCGGAAAACCGTCTCCGTCGCCCCGTAGAGCTCGCGCAGAAGTTGCCCCTTCCAGCCGTTCCACACGCCGGGTCCGACGGCCCGGATGTCGGCCACCGTAAGGATCAGCAGGAGGCGCAGCCGCTCCGGGTTCTCGACAACGGCGGCGAAAGCCGCGACATTGGAGGGGTCGGCTACGTCGCGTTTCTGGGCATAGTCGCTCATCATCAGATGATGCTCGACGAGCCACGCGATCAGCTCGATCCGGTGCCGTTCGAGGCCCATCCGCTCGCAGGCCTGACGCGCGGCCCGGGCGCCCGCCTTTTCCTGTCCACCCACCCCGCCCTTGCCGGTGTCGTGCAGCAGCATGGCGAGGAAGAGAGCCTGCCGATCCTCGATCAGGGGCATGACGGCGGTCGAGAGCGGATGGTCCTCGGCGAAGCGGCCGGCGGCGATGTCGTTGATGATCCCCACCGCCCGCAGCGTATGCTCGTCGACGGTGTAGGAGTGGTACATGTTGAACTGCATCTGGGCGACGATCCGCCCGAATTCGGGGATATAACGCCCGAGCACCCCGGCCTCGTTCATCAGTTCCAGCGTGCGTTGCGGCTTTCGGCCCCGCTCGAGCATGGCGAGGAACACCGTCGCCGCCGCCGGATCGCGGCGCACCGGCGCGGTGATCAGCGCCAGATGGCGGGTGGCAAGCGTGAAGGCGTCGGGATGAAGGTCGAGATCCCGCGCATCGGCGATCTGGAACAGGCGAAGGAGATTGACCGGGTCGTCCTCGAAGGTCGCCGCGTCCGCCACCGACAGACGCCCGCCTTCCAGCACGAATCCCGGCTCGCCGAGCGGCTTGCGCGACAGCCGGCCCGGGAGGAACCGCGAGAGGCCGCGCGGCGCGCTCTTCAGGTGCTCGGCTTCCAACTTGGCGGAAAACACCCGGGTAAGGGTGCCGACATCGCGGGCGATGAGGAAATAGCGGCGCATGAACCGCTCCACCGCCGGGGTGTTGTCGCCATCCTTGCGCGGCCGGTCGAGGTAGCCCATCCGCCGGGCGATCTCCGGCTGGACATCGAAGGTCAGCCGCTCCTCGGGCCGGCCGGTGGCGAAGTGCAGGTGGGCCCGCACCGCCTCCAGAAAATCGAAGGCCCGGATGAAGGCGCGTACCTCGCGGCCATGGAACATGTCCATCCGCATCACCGCCTCGACCCCGTCGGCCGGGTGCAGATACTGGGCGATCCAGAACAGGGTATGCAGGTCGCGAAGACCTCCCTTGCCCTCCTTGACGTTGGGCTCGACCATGAACCGGCTGGCGCCGGCGCGGGCGTGGCGCTCGTCGCGTTCCTTCAGCTTGGCGGCGACGAACGCGGCGCCCGTTCCCTTGACCACCTCCTCCCGGAACCGCTTCTGGAGATTCGTGGCGAGGGCGGCGTCGCCCGCAAGTCGCCGCGACTCGAGAAGGCTCGTGCGGATGGTCATGTCCTCGCGGGAAAGCCTGAGGCACTCGCCGACCGTCCGCGAGGCGTGGCCCACCTTGAAGCCCAGATCCCACAGGGCGTAGAGCATGAATTCGATCACGCTCTCGGTGTGGGCGGTCTCCTTGTAGGGTCGCACGAAGAGCAGATCGACGTCGGAAAAAGGGGCCAGGGCGCCGCGGCCGTAGCCGCCCACCGCCATCAGCGCCAACCGCTCGCCCTCGGTGGGATTGCGGGCGCGGAACACGTGAACCGTGGTGAAGTCCCACAAGGCCGCGATCACCTCGTCGGTGACCCCGCAGATCAGACGGGCGGTCTCCACGCCACCGGCGCCATTTTCCAACCGTTCCTTGGCGATCATCCGCCCTCGGAAAAGAGCGCCCTTGAGCACCTCGATCGCGCGCCGGCGCTGCTCGATTTCGTCGCCGCTTGCGTCGAGGGCGGCGGAGGAAAGTTGCACCCGGAGCCGATGACCGTCGACGACGTGTTCCAAGCGTGTCGGTCGCAGGCGGGGGGGCATGGACGTGGGTATAGCGGAGAGCCGGCGCGATGTCCGGTCACGCCGCTCCGCTCATCCCTTTGAGCCGATAGAGGGCGTCCATCGCTTCACGGGGACTCATGCCGTCGGGGTCGAGGGCCGCGAGCGCGGCCTCCACCGGAGACTGCGCCGCGAAGGGGGGGGTGGCGGGCTCGTGGACGGCAAAGAGGGGCAGGTCCTCGAGGCCGGCGTGGGTGACGCCCTCGCGCTCGAGCCGGCCGAGAATCTCCCGCGCCCGGGCGACCACCGCCGCGGGAACCCCCGCGAGCCGGGCAACCTGAACGCCGTAGGAACGGTCGGCGCACCCCGGGCCCGCCTCGTGGAGGAAGATCAGATCGCCGTTCCACTCCTTGGCCTTGAGGCATAGATTGGAGACGAAGGCGAGACGATCCCCGAGGGCGGCGAGCTCGTGATAGTGGGTCGCGAACAGGGCGCGCGAGCGGTTGACCTCGTGCAGCGCCTCGGCGCACGCCCATGCGATGGCGAGGCCGTCATATGTCGCCGTGCCCCGGCCGATCTCGTCGAGGATCACCAGCGAGCGGGGGGTGGCCTGGGTAAGGATGGCGGCGGTCTCGACCATTTCGGCCATGAACGTCGAGCGGCCGCGCGCCAGATCGTCGCCCGCCCCCACCCGGCTGAACAGGCGGTCGACGACGCCGAGGCGAAAGGCGCGGGCCGGCACGAACGAGCCGGCTTGCGCGAGGATGGCGAGGAGGGCGTTCTGACGCAGGAACGTGGATTTTCCGGCCATGTTCGGTCCGGTCACGATCGACAACCTCGCCGCCGCCGCGCCCGATCCGTCCAGAGCACAGTCGTTGGGGGTGAAGGCGCCGCCGGAGCGACGAACCGCGGCCTCCACCACCGGATGTCGGGCGGCGACGGCCTCGAAGGCCAGGGATCGGTCGATCGCCGGACGCACCGCGTCCGCTTCCCGCGCCCAGTGGGCGAGGGCGGCGGAAACATCGAGACGAGCGAGAGCCCCGGCGGCGGCCTGGATTTTTTCCGCCAGGGCGCGCGCCGCCTCGCGCCAGCCCTCGAAAATCTCAATTTCGGCGCCGAGCGCCCGCTCCGCGGCGCGGGCGATGCCGGCATCGAGTTCGGCCAGTTCGAGAGTGGTGAAACGCACCTGATTGGCCAAGGTCTGGCGGTGGATGAACTGGACCGAAAGCGGCGCTTTCAGCAGCGGATCGGCCTGTCGCGCGGTGGCCTCGACGAAATAGCCCAGGACCGCGTTGTGGCGGATTTTGAGCGCTACCCCGGTTTCGGCGGCGAGACGAGCCTCGAGAGCGGCAATCACCCGGCGACTGTCGTCGCGTAGCGCGCGCGCCTGGTCGAGATCGGTGCTGACACCCGCCGCGACGAACCCGCCATCGCGGGGCTGGTGGGGAAGGTCGTCCGCGAGGCCTGTATCGAGGGCGCGACGAAACGCGGCGAGGGCGGGCTCCTTCGCCGAGTCGAGGGCGCCGAGCGCCTCGGCCAGTTCCGGCGGCGGCGGGTCGAGGCCGGCTGGCTCGCGCCTGATCAGGTCGCACAGCGCCGAGCCCGCGCCGAGCCCGCGCCGCAAGGCGTCCAGATCCCGGGGACCCCCGCGGCCCAGCGCCAGCCGCGAGAGGGACCTCGCCATGTCCCCGGCGACCCCGAGCCCTTGGCGAACGCTCTGGCGCAACCCCCCGCGTTCGGCGAACCACGCCACCACGTCGAGCCGCGCCTCGATCGCCCGCGGATCGAGGAGGGGGCGACCGAGGCGGGCGGCGAGCATACGGGCGCCAGGAGCGCTCACCGTGCGGTCCACTGCCGCCAGGAGCGATCCTTCCCGGCCGCCGCCGAGCGCCCGCTCGATCTCGAGGCTGGCGCGCGTGGCCGGATCGATGGCCATGAAGTCCGACTCCCCGGCCCGCCGCGGCGGCGAGAGGGCCGGCAGGCGCCCCGCCTGGGTGGTTTCCAGGTGGGCGGCGATCAGGCCCAAGGCGGCGATCTCCACTCCCGTGAGGGGTCCGAAGCCGTCGAGGGTGTCCACGCCATAGAGGCGCCTGAGCCGCGCCGCCGAGGCGGCCGGTTCGGCCATGGCCGCCGGCATCAGCTGTATCGATCCGCCGCACGCCTCGAGGGCCGCCTTGGCCACCGGATCGGAAAACAGGCGGTCGGACGCCAGGGTCTCGGCCGGGGCGATCGCCGCCAGCGCCGATGCCAGAGCGGCGGGATCGACCAGCAGGCAGTCGACCTCGCCGGTGGAAAGTTCGACGCTGGCCACCGCCGCCTGACCGCCGCGCGAAGCCACGGCCGCCAGGCGGCTGGATCCCCGCGCGTCGAGCAGGCCGTCCTCGGTTAGGGTGCCGGGGGTCACCACGCGGACAAGGCCGCGCCGCACCACCGCCTTGGCCCCGCGCTTGCGCGCCTCCGCGGGATTTTCGAGCTGCTCGCAGACCGCGACCCTGAACCCCGCGCGGATCAGTTTGGCGAGATAGGCCTCCGAGGCGTGAGCCGGGACCCCTGCCATAGGGATCGGCTGGCCGCCATGGGTTCCGCGGTGACTGAGGGCGATGCCGATGGCCGCCGAGGCCTTCACCGCGTCGTCGAAAAAGAGTTCATAAAAATCGCCCATGCGGAAGAAGACCAAGGCGTCGGGCTGCCGCGCCTTCGCCGCGAAATACTGGGCCATCACGGGTGTCGCGCCAGCGGCGGGGTCGCGGGCGTCGGGAATCGGCTGGGCGCGGGCGTTCATCGCCTCAAGGCTACAGCCTTCGCGCGCCGTGCGTCAGCCCCGGACGGCGAGGACGCGCGACCCCTTGACCTTGGGGCGCGCGGCGCCAAGCTCGCGCGGCCATGGAGCGCCTCGCCGAAGCCGTGATCCTTCCCGCCGGGCCGGGCGACGACATCGCCCTTGCCCGCGTCCATGTGGACGCTTGGCGCGAGACCTATACCGGCCTCCTCCCGCGCGCCTATCTCGACGCGATGAACCCCCGGCTCCACGCCCGACGCTGGCGGACCCTCCTGAGCCGGCCGCGCACGGGAGAGGTAGTGTTGGCGGCCGAAGGCCCCGCCGGACTGGTCGGCTATTGTCATGGCGCGTCAACCGGACGAGAGGCTGAGGTCTTCACCCTCTATCTCCTGCGCGCGGCCCAAAACGGCGGGACGGGCCGCCGTCTGCTCGCGGCCACCGCACGGGTGTTGGCCGCCGATGGGGCCGACCGATTGCGAATCCGGGTGCTGAACCGAAACGGCCGCGCCCGAGGTTTCTACGAACACCTTGGCGGTCGGGCCGCCGGCGAGCGCGCGGTCGGCGGCTGGGGAGGCGGGCTGGTGGAAACCTGTTACGTCTGGGACGACATCGCCGCCGTGTTCGACCCTTGCGGATCGCACCCTCAGTCGGGCGGCGGCGGCCCTGGGTAGTAGCGTTCATAGGCGTCTGGGCCATATTCGCGATCGTAGTCGGCCCGCGCGCGATCGTAATCCCTCAGTCGCTGCTCATAATCCCGCCGTTGGGTCCGGTAGTCCATCGCCTTGTCGTCATAGGCGCCCCGCTGCCGGGCGTAGACGTCGCGCTGGTCGTCATAGACCCCGCGCTGATCCTGGTATTCCCGATAGGCCTCGACATTGGGGTTGGAATTGGCGTCGACGCCCGCGGTGGCGTCCGGGTCGTCTCGATATTGCGCCAGCGCCGCTGTCCCCGCTCCCGCGGCGATGACGGCGGCCAGCGCGGCCATGGCGATCGGTTTCATGGTTCGAAGTCTCCGTGTCCCGTCCGTTCAACGCCGAAGCAGGGGCCACGGTTGCCGGAGCGGGCGAGAACGAAACTCAGGCGCGTGCCTCGGTACCGGTCACCCCGTCCCAGAATCGTCGCGCCTTTTCGAAAAAGTTGGCCGAGCGGGGGTTCTGTTGCTCGCCGCACAGTCCGGCGAGCTCCTTGAGCAGCGCCTTTTGCGGAGCGGTCAGTTTCGTGGGGGTTTCGATGAACAGCTCGACCACCAGGTCGCCGCGTTCGCGCGAGCGGAGTGAGGGCATGCCGCGGCCCTTGAGGCGCACGGCGCGCCCGGTCTGAGCCCCTTCCGGGACCTTGACGCGGATCTTGCACTCGCCGTCGCAGTTCTCGCCGCCGAGTAGGCACGGCGCCTCGATCTCCCCGCCGAGAGCGGCGGTGGTCATGGGTACGGGAACCGAGCAGAGCAGGTCGAGGCCGTCGCGCTCGAAGAGCTCGTGCGGGGCGACGGCGACAAAGATGTAGAGATCGCCTCGCGGGCCGCCGCGGGCGCCGGCGTCGCCCTCGCCCGAAAGGCGGATGCGGGCGCCGTCGTCGACGCCCGCCGGAACCCGAACCTGAAGCACGCGCTCGCGGCGCACCTGTCCGTGTCCTGAACAGGTCTGGCATGGATCGAGCACGAGGCGACCGGCGCCGCCGCACCTGGGACAGGCAGTCTCGACCTGGAAAAAGCCCTGGCTGCGGCGGACGCGCCCCGCGCCGCCGCACGCGCCGCAAACCGTGGCGCTTGTCCCCGGGCGCGCGCCGGAGCCCTCGCAGCTCTCGCAGACGGCGGCGGCGGGAACCTTGATCTCCACCTCGGCGCCGGCATAGGCCTGTTCGAGGGCGATCTCGAGATCGTAGCGAAGATCCTGGCCCCGGGCCGGCCCGTTGGACCGCTGGCCGCGGCCGAACATGTCACCAAATACATCGCCAAACACATCGTTGAAGATGTCATGGACGTCGGCGAAGCCGCCGCCTTGACCGCCATTGACCCCGGCGTGGCCGAACCGGTCATAGGCCGCGCGCTTTTGCGGGTCGGCGAGCACCGAATAGGCCTCGTTTATTTCCTTGAACCTGGCGGTAGCGTCGAGACAGCCGTCGTTGCGATCGGGGTGGTGGGCCATGGCCAGCTTGCGGAAGGCGGCCTTCAGCCCCGCGCCATCGCAGCCGCGCTCAACGCCAAGAACTTCATAGAAATCGCGCATGGAACGTCTTCAACAACCCTTCAGGCGGTGCGCATCAGGTGGCGGCCCGACGGGGACGGCGCAAGGCCGCCGGGCTTGCGCCCGGACCGACCATCACCGTTTGCCCCGCCCATCATGGCCGGACGATCAGGCCGACTTCTTCTCGTCGCTGACATCCTCGAACTCGGCGTCGACCACGCCGTCGTCGGCGGGGGCGGCTCCGGACTGGCCCGACGCCGCTTCACCCTGCTGGGCCTGATACATGGCCTCGCCAAGTTTCATCGACGCTTGGGCGAGCGTCTGGGTCTTGGCGGTCAGGGCCTCGACGTTCTCGCTCTCGAGCTCGGACTTCAGATCGGCGAGGGCGGTGTCGATGGCCGTCCTGTCGTCACCGGACACCTTGTCGCCGTGCTCCGACAGCGCCTTTTCGGTGGAATGGATCAGGGCGTCGGCGTGGTTTCTGGCCTCCACCAGCTCCTTTCGCTTCTTGTCCTCGGCGGCATGGGCCTCGGCTTCCTTGACCATCGTCTGGATGTCGGTGTCGGACAGGCCGCCGTTGGCCTGAATGCGGATCGATTGTTCCTTGGCCGTGGCCTTGTCACGGGCCGAGACGTTGACGATGCCGTTGGCGTCGATGTCGAAGGTGACCTCGACCTGCGGGATGCCGCGCGGCGCCGGCGGGATGCCGACCAAATCGAACTGGCCGAGGATCTTGTTGTCCGTCGCCATTGGCCGCTCGCCCTGGAAGACCCGGATGGTCACCGCGCTCTGGTTGTCGTCGGCGGTCGAGAAAACCTGGCTCTTCTTGGTGGGGATCGTGGTGTTGCGCTCGATCAGCGGTGTGAACACCCCGCCGAGGGTTTCGATGCCGAGGGTGAGGGGGGTGACGTCAAGAAGCAGCACGTCCTTGACGTCGCCCTGAAGCACGCCCGCCTGGATCGCCGCGCCCAGCGCCACGACCTCGTCCGGATTGACCCCAGTGTGCGGTTCGCGGCCGAAGAACTCCTTCACCGTCTCGACGACCTTGGGCATTCGGGTCATGCCGCCGACGAGAATCACCTCGTCGATGTCGGTCTTCTTCAGGCCGGCGTCCTTCAGCGCCCGCTCGCACGGGCCGACGGTCTTGGCCACCAGATCCTCGACCAGCGCTTCCAGCTTGGCGCGGGTGAGCTTGATGTTGAGATGCAGCGGCCCCGACGCGTTCATCGAGATGAACGGCAGGTTCACCTCGTACTGGGTGGTAAAGCTGAGTTCCTTCTTGGCCTTTTCCGCTTCTTCCTTGAGGCGTTGGAGGGCGAGCTTGTCTTTGCGCAGATCGACGCCTTGTTCCTTTTTGAACTCGTCGGCCAGATAGTCGACGATCCGCAGGTCGAAGTCCTCGCCGCCGAGGAAGGTGTCGCCATTGGTCGCCTTGACCTCGAAGACGCCGTCGCCGATCTCGAGGATCGAGACGTCGAAGGTGCCCCCACCCAGATCATAGACGGCGATCTTCCTGCCTTCGTTTTTCTCCAGCCCGTAGGCCAGCGCCGCGGCGGTGGGCTCATTGATGATCCGCAGCACCTCAAGGCCGGCGATCTTGCCGGCGTCCTTGGTCGCCTGGCGCTGGGCGTCGTTGAAATAGGCCGGGACGGTGATCACCGCCTTTTCGACCTTCTCGCCGAGATGGGCCTCGGCCGCCTCCTTCATCTTCTGCAGAATAAAGGCGCTGACCTGCTGGGGCGAATAGTCCTTGTCGTGGGCGCGCACCCAGGCGTCCCCCGTGGGACCCTTGACGATCTTGTAGGGCACCATGCCCTTGTCCTTCTCGACCATGGGATCGGCGAAGTTGCGCCCGATCAGGCGCTTGATCGCGAACAGGGTGTTTTCCGGATTGGTCACCGCCTGGCGTTTGGCCGGCTGGCCGACGAGGCGCTCGCCGTCCTCCAGAATGGCGACCACCGAGGGGGTCGTGCGCACGCCTTCGGCGTTTTCGATGACCTTGGGGGCCTTGCCGTCCATGATGGCGACGCACGAATTGGTGGTCCCAAGGTCGATGCCGATAATCTTGCTCATAATCGCCGTCTCTCGCTCCTGATTGCGGCAAACGACCGCGTTGGCCTTCGTCGATCGAGTGACGCGCCCGTCGCGACCGTCCCCGGTCCGTTTGCCCGGCCTCCGGAGTTTCAGGACCCCAAACGCCGATGTTGCGAATATTCAAACTGCGGCGGGCTCCCGTCGCAGGTTGCCGCCCAAGCGTCCGATATGGTGACAAGACCGCCGCTCGCAAGGGCGGCGCGGGCGGTTGGGGCCTGCTAGAAGGGTGGCGTGATCTCATCCGGCTTCACCCTCTTTCCCCAACGCCTCGACGCCGCCGCGCAACGCTTGCTCGTCGCTGAGGTCCTGGCGGCCGTGGCCAAGGCGCCGCTCTATCGCCCGGTCGCCCCGAGCGGCCCGATGAGCGTGGAGATGACCAATTTCGGCCCTTTGGGCTGGATCACGGACGCGGCCGGCTACCGCTATGATGAGCGGCACCCGGTCACCGGCGCGTCGTGGCCCCCGATCCCGGCGGCTCTTTTGAGCCTGTGGCGGGACCTCGCCGACACCCCCGTCGCGCCGGACGCCTGCCTCGTGAACCTTTATCGCGGGACCGCGCGGATGGGCCTTCACCAGGACCGCGACGAGGCGGATTTCGCCTTTCCGGTGCTGTCGGTTTCCCTTGGCGACACGGCGCTTTTTCGCATCGGAGGCGCGGGGCGCAAGGCGCCCACAAGCTCTCTGCGCCTTGCCTCCGGCGACGTCTGCGTCCTGGCGGGGGAGGCGCGGCTGGCCTTCCACGGGATCGACCGGATCTTTCCTGGCTCATCGCGATTGATCCCCGGCGGAGGGCGGATCAACCTCACCTTGCGCCGGGCGAGGGTTGGCGCGCCGGCCCTTTGACAGCCGCCGGCGGGCGCGTGAGCATGGGACGACCTTATACAGGAGCCGAGCATGACGATCCTCACCGGGCCCGAAGGCGGCCGTCCATCCGACTTTCGCCTCGACCGGCGCGCCCTGGCCGCCGTGGTCTTCAGCGGCTATGCGGCGGCTGCCCTCTCGGCCGACGCCGAGCCGATCCACACCGGCGAGGCCGGCCTCGTAACCGCGACCGTCCACTACCCCTCCCAAGGGTTCGACCTTCCCGCCTACATCGCCCGCCCCGAGGCAAGAGGACCGTTCCCCACGGTCCTCGTTGTCTCCGAGGTTTTCGGCATCCACGACTACATCAGGGATGTCTGCCGGCGTTTCGCCAGGCTCGGCTACGTGGCCATCGCTCCGGCCTTTTTCGTGCGGGTCGGCGACCCCGCGCCCCTCACCGATCTGGGAGCTGTGATCAAGATCGTTTCCCAAGCGTCGGACCAGCAGGTGATGGGCGACATCGCCGCCACCATCGGCTTTCTGGAGCGCCAAGCCTTCGTGGACCCCTCGAGGATGGCGGTCACCGGGTTTTGCTGGGGCGGCGGCGTCACCTGGCTGGCGTGCGAGGAGTTCACCCAATTCAGGGCCGGAGTGGCGTGGTACGGCCGAATGATCCCGCCAAAGACCGGCGGCGATCCGGCCCGGCTGTGGCCGATCACCTTGGTCGACCGGCTGCACGCGCCGGTGCTGGGGCTCTATGGCGGCAAGGATCTCCTCTCGGAGGGTGTCCCGGCGATGCGCGCGGCCCTCGCCGCCGCCCACAAGACCGCGAGCGAGATCGTCGTCTACCCGGACGCCATGCACGGCTTCCACGCCGACTATCGCGCGACCTACAACGCCGCCGACGCGAAGGACGGTTGGGTGCGGCTTCTGGCGTTCTTTCGCAGGAACGGGGTGGGACCCCGGGCCTGACCGACTGTCCGGGCCGTCGTTGGTCAGCCCCTCAGTTTGCGCATCAGGGTCTCAAGATCGCGGGCGAGGCGCGGATCGGCGGCGCGCAGTTCCTCGATCCGGCGGACCGCGTGAAGGACTGTGGTGTGGTCGCGACCGCCGAAGCGCCGGCCGATGTCCGGCAGCGAGCGGGTGGTGAGCTGCTTGGCCAGCCACATCGCCGCTTGCCGCGGGCGGGCGATTGCCCGGGTCCGCCGTTCGGAGATGAGATCGGCCTGTTTCAGGCCGAAATGCTCGGACGCCGCCTTCTGGATTTCGTCCACTGTCACCCGCCGCTCGCCGCCGCGAAGATGCGGTCGCAACAGACACTGCGCCTCCTCCAGCTTCAGAGCCCCGACCGCCGCCCCAACGCGCACGATCAGGGTATTGAGGGCGCCCTCGAGCTCGCGCACGCTTTCGGTGAACCGGTCGGCGAGAAAGGCGAGCACCTCCGGCCGGAGGGTGCCGGAAAATCCCTGCTGGCGGCCGAGCACCTGCAACTTGCGTTCCAGGATTCCGAGGCGAAGGCGCTGGTCGGCCGGCTCGATCCCGCAGACCAGACCGGCCGAAAGGTGCGAGCGCAGGCGCCCGTCCAGTTCGACGAGTTCGGCCGGGGGTCGGACCGCGGAAAAGACGACGCGCCGACCATCCTCCATCAGAGCCGCCAGGGTGTGAAACAGCTCTTCCTGAGTCGATTGCTTGCCGCCGATGAAGTGGACATCGTCGATCAGGAGCAGATCGGCGGAGCGCAACTCATCCTTGAACGCGCTTGTCCGCCTGTCCATCACCGCCCGCACGAAGGTGGAAAGGAACCGCTCGGCGCTGAGATAGACGACCTTGCGCTCGGGGGCGGTGCGCATGGCCTCCCACGCCAGAGCGTTGAGCAGGTGGGTTTTGCCAAATCCATAGGGCCCATGGAAGACCACCGGATTGAAATGGCCGTCGGTCCACGAGGCGACGCGCATGGCCACGGCGTGGGCGAATTCGTTGGCCGGCCCGACAACGAAGCTGTCGAAGGTGAACCGCTCCTGAAGTCCGGCGGTTTTGCACGCGCCGGCCGGGGGTGACGACATCGGAGCCTCGCGCGGCGAAAGGGGGAACACGTCGGCCTCCACCGCCGGTTCGCCCCGTTCCGCCTCGAACTCGAGGCGCGATTTGAGGCACAGGACGCGGCCCTCCGGATCGTTGGCCGCCCAAAGCTCGCCGATACGCCGCCAAGCGTAGCGACGGATCCAGTCGCGGGCGATTCCGGTGGGGGTCACCAGACACAAGGCGCCGTCCGCGCCCGAGCGAAGGGCCGCCTGGGCCAGCCACGATCCGAAGGCGTCGTCGCCGATCTCTCCCTTCAAGGCATGGCTGGCTTTCGACCAGACCGCCACCGCCGGAGTGAAGGACGCCGCGACCCCGATGCCCATGTCTTTCGTTCCCCCCATTCGCACGCCCGCCGTCTCCCGATGGAAGAAGGCCGGCCCCGGACGCGTGGCCCCGGACCTTCGTTTTCGAAACACAAAGCCTCATCCAGCGGAAGCAAGGACCCCGCCGCCGTTTTCGTCCGTACAAGACCGAAACGCTGAGAGCCTCAGAGTATTCCTGAGCGGCGCCCCGTCAACGCTGATTCGGCGCCGCGGGCCGCGATATTTCGGTTGACATGCGGAAGGTTCGGACAGGCTTGGGAAAACCCGTCGATCACTTTTTTTGGCAGCGGAACTTTAGACCGATTCGGTCTCGGGAAAAAGCGCGGCCGCCAAGTCCGCAGGCGCCGTCTCGTTTGGAAAATCTAACTAATTCAGACAGTTGATCGCTTTGAACGCCAACTGACCCAGTTCAGGCCGCCGCCAGTTTCTTCAGTTGCCGGTGCAGTCGAGACACTTTTCGCGAACCGGTGTTGCGGTGGAGCACGCCCTTGCCGACCGCCCGCATCAGCTCCGATTGGGCGAGGGTGAAGGCCGCCTTCGCGGCGCCCTCGTCGCCGGTCGCCAGCGCCTCGTCGAACTTGCGCAGAAAGGTGCGCACCCGCGAACGGCGGGCCTTGTTGACCTCGGTGCGACGCTCGATCTTGCGGACCGCTTTCTTGGCGCCGGGATTATTGGCCATGGACGTTCATTGCTTTCGGACGAAACCTCGGGCCGGAGCCGGGTTCAAAAACGGGAGGCGCGGATATAGGCGAAGCCCCGGCGCCGGTCAATGCGGTGTCCGGGCTCAGGACATATGAGACGGCGGTGTTTCCGCGGCTTGGCGTTGAGCGAGATAGTTGGCGGGGGTCATTCCGCCAAGGGCGC
>JBDTKQ010000235.1:0-3294 GCA_039935235.1 Caulobacteraceae bacterium | reverse complement strand
GCAGCCCCTCGGAGTTGAGATCGAGCCTTCCCACGGAAATCAGCCGCGGCAGGCCGGGAGGCAGCGCCTCGAACACCGTCGGGCGCCCCTTGGGATCGCTGTGGGTGGTCACCAGACCCGCCGGCTTGTGATAGCGGAAGAGGCGCGCGGGCTCGGCCGCCTCGACAACCACCCCATCGACGGTGAGAATATCTCCGGGTCCGACCTTCACCGCCGGGGTATCGAGAACGCCGCCGTTGAGCGCCACCTTGCCGGCCTCGATCAGGCGCTCCACCTCGCGGCGAGAGGCGACGCCGGCCCGGGCGAGGGCCTTGGCCACCCGCTCCCCGGCCGCGTCCGGCGAGGCTTGACCGGCCGGGCGCCTGCGGTTTGGGTGCTTGGAATGGCCGACCATGATCTCCCCAACATGCGCATCGCCATCGCCGAGGCGCAAGCCGCCGCCCGCGCGGGCGAGACGCCGGTTGGCGCGGTGGTGTTCGATCCGGTGGGCGCGCGGGTGATCGCGCGGGCGGCGAACGCGCCGATATCGACAAACGATCCTAGCGGACACGCCGAGATCCGCGCCATGCGCGCGGCGGCGGCGATGCTGGGGAACTACCGTCTCACCGGCCTCACACTTTATGTCACCCTCGAGCCATGCGCCATGTGCGCCGGCGCCATCAGCCTCGCGCGCATCGGCCGGTTGGTGTTTGGCGCGGAGGACGCCAAGGGCGGGGCGGTGATCCACGGCCCGCGCTTTTTCGAGCAGCCGACCTGTCACTGGCGACCGGAGGCGGTCGGCGGCCTGCTGGCGCCAGACAGCGCCGCGATCCTCCGCCAATTCTTTCAGTCGCGCCGCCGGCGGCCCGGCGCCCTTTGATCGTCGGCGGCGGTCGCGCAAGGACGCGGGGGACCGTCGCCCTTACAGCGAGCGCTTGACCTCTTCGACCGTGAAGCACTCGATGAAATCGCCCGCCTTGATGTCCTGGAAACCCTGAAACGCCATGCCGCACTCCTGACCGGAGATGACCTCGGCGACCTCGTCCTTGAACCGCTTGAGAGTCTGCAGCGTGCCCAGTTCGAGAACCACCACGTCCTGACGGATGATCCGCACGCGGGCGCCGCGCCGCACCACTCCCTCGCGCACCCGGCAGCCTGCGATCTTGCCGATCTTGGAGATATCGAAGGCCTGGAGCACCTCGGCGTTGCCGAGGAAGGTTTCCCGCTGAACCGGCGCCAGCATGCCCGAAAGAACGCCTTTGATATCGTCGAGCAGGTCGTAGATGATCGCGTAGTAGCGGATTTCCACGCCTTCGTGCTCGGCGAGTTGGCGGGCCTGTTTCGAGGCGCGGACATTGAAGCCGAGAACCGGGGCGCCCGCCCCCTTGGCCAGCATCACGTCGCTCTCGTTGATCCCGCCGGCGCCCGAAAGGATGATCCGCGCGCGAACCTCGTCGGTGGCCAGTTTGTCGAGCGAACCGACGATGGCTTCGGCGGAGCCCTGCACGTCCGCCTTCACCACCAGAGGCAGTTCGGAGACCTTCTTGTCGGCGAGCTTGGCCATCATGTCGGCCAGGGAGCCGCCCGCGCCCACGGGAGTCAGCGAGCGTTCGCGCTTCATCCGCTGGCGATAGGCGGTGAGTTCGCGGGCCCGGGCCTCGTTCTCCACGACCGCAAAGGGTTCGCCCGGATCGGGCGCCCCATCAAGACCGAGGATTTCCACCGGAACCGACGGACCCGCCTCGGCCACCTGTTCGTCCCGCTCGTTGAGCAGCGCCCGCACCCGGCCGGCGTTGGACCCGGTGACGACGATATCGCCGCGGCGCAAGGTGCCGCGTTTGACCAGAACGGTGGCCACCGCGCCGCGGCCGCGGTCGAGCTTGGATTCGATGACCACGCCCTCGGCGGTGCGCTCGGGGTTGGCGCGCAAATCCATCACCTGGGCCTGCAACAGGATGGCCTCGATCAGGTCGTCCAGGCCGAGTTTCTCCGTCGCGGAAACCTGGATCGCTTGGGTCTCGCCGCCCAGACTCTCGACCACGATCTCGTGCTGGAGAAGCTCGTTGATCACCCGTGTGGGGTCGGCGTCGGGCTTGTCGATTTTGTTGATCGCCACGATGATCGGCGCGCCGGCGGCCTTGGCGTGATTGATGGCCTCCACCGTCTGGGGCATGACCCCATCGTCGGCCGCCACCACGAGGATGACGATGTCCGTGACATTGGCTCCCCGGGCGCGCATGGCGCTGAACGCCGCGTGGCCGGGGGTGTCGAGGAAGGTGACCCGCTCGCCGTCGGCCAGCCGCACCTGATAGGCGCCGATATGCTGGGTGATCCCGCCGTGCTCGCCCGCGGCGACGTCGGTGGAGCGCAGCGCGTCGAGCAGGGAGGTCTTGCCATGATCGACGTGGCCCATGACCGCCACGACCGGAGGACGGGTTTCCTGATCGGTGTCGCCGCCGTGATCGTCGGAGAGGAATCCCGTCTCCACGTCGCTTTCCGAGACCCGGCGCACGGTATGGCCAAACTCGGTGGCCACCAGTTCGGCGGTGTCGGATTCGATGACGTCGCTGCTTTTGAGCATCATCCCCTCGCGGGCGAGGACCTTGATGATCTCCACCCCGCGCACCGCCATCCGTCCGGCCAATTCCTGGACGGTGATGACGTCGGGAATAACGACCTCGCGGGGGGATTTAGCGGCTTCCTGACCGCCGCCCTTGCGCTTTTCGCGTTCCCGCTCACGGGCGCGCCGCACCGAGGCGAGGGAGCGCATGCGTTCCACGGCGCCCTCGTCGTCGCCGGCCACCGCCTGGATGGTCAGCCGGCCCTCGCGTCGCTTCGGCTCGCCCTTGGTGCGGGAAACCGCCTTGCCGCCGGCCTTGCTCTTTCGGGCGTCTTCCTCGTCGAAGTCCGGACGACGGTCGAGGCTGAGGCTGCCGGGACGCGGGGTCTGGCGCGTGGCGCGCTGGATTTCCGGACCCGCGGGTGCGCCGGCGGCCGGCCGCCCGGCGCCGGGTCGGGGCGGACCGCCGGGACGGGCGCCGTCCCGCGGCGGGCGCGGGGCGAGGGCGGAATAGCGGACGGTTTCCCCCGGCCGCGCCGGCCGCTCGGCCCCATGAGCCGGGCTGTCGCGAAAGCCCGTGGTCGCCAGTTCGCGCGCGGGACGCGCGGCGTAGTCGGCGTCGGGTCGGGCGGCGCGTTGATTGTAAGCCACCCCGGCGGCCGGCCGTTCGGGGCGGTAGGTGGTGGTGCTGATCCGCTCGTCGCGGCGCTCCCGGCCGGGTTCGTAGGAGCGGGTCTGCACCGGGGGAGCAGGGC
>JBDTKQ010000234.1:0-4367 GCA_039935235.1 Caulobacteraceae bacterium | reverse complement strand
TCCCACGGCGGCTCGAACACGAGGTTGACGGTGCAGGCGGTGACTTCCGGAAGCTGGACCACGGCGTCATGCACCCAGCCCGGCATTTCCCCGGCCACCGGGCACCCGGGCGCGGTCAGGGTCATGTCGATAACCACCGCCTTTTCATCCGAGACGTCGACCTTGTAGATCAGGCCGAGCTCGTAGATGTCGACCGGAATTTCCGGATCGTAGACCGTCTTCAACTTCTCGATCAGCCGGTCGGTCAGGGCGTCGAGCTCCGCCTGGGGAATGGCGGAAGTTCCGGTTTGGGGAATGTGGGGGGCGTCGTCCATCGGTCTCGCCTTGGCGTCAGGAAAAAAAGGTTCGCGTCTTGATCAGGGCGTCGACGAATGAATCGGCTTCCTCAAGGGTATTATATAGGGCGAAAGAAGCGCGCGCGCTCGATGTCACGCCAAACCGGCGCATGAGCGGTTCGGCGCAGTGGGTTCCGGCGCGGACGGCCACGCCGCAGCGGTCGAGAATCTGGGCGACGTCGTGGGCGTGGGCGCCGGCCACGTTGAAGGCGAAGATCGGCCCCTTGCCCGGCGCGGTGCCGATCTCGGTCAGCCAGTTGGCCCCGTTCAGCCGGCTCTTCACCCGGTCGTGGAGCGCATGTTCGTGGACGGCGACGGCCGCGCGGTCGAGGCCTTCGAGCCATTCGATGGCGGCGCCAAGGCCGATGGCCTCGAGAATCGCCGGGGTGCCCGCCTCGAACCGGTGCGGCGGCGGCGCATAGGTGATCGCCTCGAGGGTGACCGTCTCGATCATCTCCCCGCCGCCCTGATACGGCGGCATGGCGTCCAGGAGTTCGGCCTTGCCGTAGAGGGCGCCGATGCCGGTCGGCCCGTAGATCTTGTGGCCGGAGAAGACATAGAAATCGGCGTCGAGCGCCCGCACGTCCACCGCCGCGTGAACCACCGCCTGCGCCCCGTCGATCAGGGTCAAGGCGCCCGCGGCATGAGCCTCGGCAATAATTTCCGCGACCGGATTGATCGTGCCGAGCACGTTGGACATGTGGCTGACCGCCACCATCCGGGTGCGGGGCCCGAGGAGCCCGCGAAAGGCCGCCATGTCGAGCGCGCCCTCGTCGGTGACCGGGATGAAACGCAAGGTCACGCCGCGACTTTCCCGCAGAAAGTGCCACGGAACGATGTTGGCGTGATGCTCCATGACGCTGAGCACGATCTCGTCGCCCGGCGCGAGGGAGCGGCCGAACGACGAGGCCACCAGATTGATCGCCTCGGTGGCGCCCTTGGTGAACACGATCTCCGAGGCGCTTTGGGCGTTCAGCAGCCGGCGGACCGCCTCTCGCGCCGCCTCATAGGCGTCGGTGGCCTCGTTGGCGAGCGTGTGGAGGCCGCGGTGGACGTTGGCGTAGCAGGTCTCGCTCGCCCGGGTCATGGCCGCCATCACCGCCCGCGGTTTCTGGGCCGAGGCGGCGCTGTCGAGATAGACCAGCGGCTTGCCGTCGATCCGGCGGCCGAGGATCGGGAACTGCGCGCGGGCGGCGTCGACGTCGAAGCTCATGGCCGTTCCAGACGCCCTTGGGCCCACGACAGGCAGACGCCGCGGACCGCCGCGTCCTCGATCCGGTCGATCGCCTCGCCGACGAAGGCGCGCGTGAGCATGGCCACCGCATCGCCGTCCGGTATGCCCCGCTGACCGGCGTAGAACAGCGCCTCTTCGTCCAGCGAGCCCACTGTATTGCCATGAGCGCACGCTACGTCGTCGGCATAGATTTCCAGCTCCGGCTTGGCGTCGACCTCCGCCCGGTCGGAGAGGATGAGCGCGTGGTGGCCCATGCGGGCGTCGGTCTTGTCGGCCCCGGGGCGGACCACGATGCGGCCCTGAAACACGCCGCGCGCCTGATCGCGGACCACGCCTTTGACGAGTTGGTCGGTCGTTCCGCCCACGCCGGTGTGGGTGACGATCGTGGTGATGTCCGCATGCCGTTTCGCGGCGGGCAGATAGACCCCGTCCAGCCGCACCGAGGCGCCGCCGCCGGGATTGACCACCCGCGTCTCCACCCGCTGGCGTTTGGCCCCGTCCGTGAGCACGGTCTGGGAAAGCCGCGCGCCCACGCCGAGGGTGACGGTCGCGTCCACCACCGAAATCGCGCTGTCGCAATCGGCCATCAGAACCACCCGATCCAGGGCGCCGCCTTGGCCGATCGTGATGGCGAGGTCGATCTCCCGGACATAGTCGGCGGCGGCGCCCTCATGGCTTTCCAGCAATCGAAGGCTGGCCCCTTGGCCGATCTCGATCGTGAAGCGGGCGACGTGGCTCCCGGAGCCGGTGCTGAGGAAACGCAGATCGAGCACGTCCGATCGCCCCTTGGCGACCGCATAATGGGTTTCGCCACGCCCGTTGGCGATCTCGATCCGATGAGCCGCCACGGCCGCGAAAGGACCCGTCGTCGGCGCCGCGGCGTCCGCCAGGGTGGGACCGGGAAGGACGCGCAGAAGCCCCCGCAAATCGGTCCACCGCCAATCCTCGTCGCGGCGGGAGGGCAGCTCGGCCAGGTCGCCCGTCTCGATGGCGCGGGCGAGACTCACGCGGCGACCTTCGCGTATTTGTCATAGCCCGCCCGCTCCAGCTCGTGGGCCAGTTCGGGACCGCCGGAAGCGACGATCCGGCCCGCGGCCAGAACATGCACCGCGTCGGGGCGGATATAATCGAGGAGGCGTTGATAGTGGGTGATGACCAGCATCGCCCGGTCCGGCCCGCGCATGGCGTTGACCCCGTCGGCGACGATCCGGAGCGCGTCGATATCCAATCCCGAATCGGTCTCGTCGAGGATGGCGAGGCGTGGGGAAAGAACAGCCATTTGAAGGATTTCCATGCGTTTCTTTTCGCCGCCCGAGAAACCGACGTTGAGGCCCCGCTTGAGCATGTCGAAGTCGATCTTGAGGTCGGCGGCCTTCGCCCGGATCAGCTTGAGAAAATTGGGGGCCGAGACTTCGGGCTCGTCCCGCGCCTTGTGCTGGGCGTTGAGCGCCGTGCGGATGAAGGTCAGGGCCGGAACCCCTGGAATCTCCGTCGGATATTGGAACGACAGGAAAAGCCCCCGCGCCGCCCGTTCGTCGGGCGCCAGGCCGAGAAGATCGGCGCCGTCGAGGGTCGCGGTTCCGGCCGTGACGTCGTAGCCCGGCCGTCCGGCCAGCGCGTAGGAGAGCGTCGATTTCCCCGCGCCGTTGGGTCCCATCACGGCATGGACCTCGCCCGCCGGAACATCGAGCGTCAGGCCGTCGAGGATCGCCTTGCCGCCGACGGAGACGTGCAGGTCATGAATAGAGAGCATTGGATTGTAACGACTTTCTAGGAGATGTCTGTTCCGGGTGCGAGAATTGGTTGGTCAATGAATTCCAGGCGATTGCCGAACGGATCGAAGATGAAGGCGCGGGCGGCGCCGGGTATCGCCAGATCGTCGACCACCTCGCAGCCTTGGGCGCGCGCTCGGTCGGCGAGACCCGGCAGATCGTCGACCCGGAAGGCGATGTGGGCCTTGCGGGCCGGGTGGAACGGATCTTCCGTCCCGCAATGGATCTTCAACGGTCCGTCGCCGAACCAGCACCCGCCGCGGGAGGCGAGCGCCGCCGGCTTGGGCGTCTCGGTCAGCCCGAGAAGCCCGCCCCAGAACGACCGCGCCCGATCCTCCCCGCCCGGCGGCATCGCCAGTTGCACGTGGTCGATGGCGACGAGCGTCATCCGACGCTCCCCTCCAGGGAGATCGCCACCAGCTTTTGCGCCTCGACGGCGAATTCCATGGGCAGTTCCTGAAGGACGTCCTTGACGAAGCCGTTCACCAGCAACTGCACCGCTTCCTCCTGCGAGAGCCCGCGCTGCATGGCGTAGAAGAGCTGATCCTCCGACAGGCGGGTGGTGGTCGCCTCGTGCTCGAACCTGGCCGAGCCGTTGCGCGCCTCGATGTAGGGGGTGGTGTGGGCCGCGCAATGCTTGCCGATCAAGAGGGAGTCGCACTGGGTGAAATTGCGCGCGCCGGTCGCCTTGGGGTGGGCCGAGACGAGCCCGCGATAGGTGTTGGACGAGTGCCCGGCGGAGATCCCCTTGGAGATGATCCGCGAGCGGGTGTCCTTGCCCAGGTGGATCATCTTGGTGCCGGTGTCGGCCTGCTGGCGGTTGTTGGTGATGGCGATGGAATAGAACTCGCCGCTCGACGCCTCGCCACGAAGGACGCACGAGGGGTATTTCCAGGTGATCGCCGAGCCGGTCTCCACCTGCGTCCACGACACCTTCGCGCGGTCGCCGCGGCAGTCGGCGCGCTTGGTGACGAAGTTGTAGATGCCGCCCTTGCCCTGCGCGTCGCCGGGATACCAGTTCTGGAC
>JBDTKQ010000233.1:0-8759 GCA_039935235.1 Caulobacteraceae bacterium | reverse complement strand
AAGGTCGTCGACGTGTTTCCCGGCAAGGACCTCTATTTCGACAAGCTGTTCGCCGCCGCGGCGGGTCCGAAGGGGAAGGTCTATACCTTCGTTCCCCAGGAAATCGTCACCCGCTTCAAGATCCCGGGCATCGTCAACGGCGCCGTGGCCAATCCGGCGTATCCGACGATCGTCACCGTGACCGGGCCGATCAATTCTTTTTCCGTTCCCGAGCCGGTGGACGTGGTTTGGATTCGCCAGAACTATCACGACCTCTACGATCCCTTCATGGGTCCGGCCGACGTGCCGGCCTTCGACCGGGCGGTGTTCAAGGCGCTCAAGCCCGGCGGGGAATTCATCGTCCTCGATCACGCCGCGCCGGCGGGATCGGACATCGCCGACACCAACACCACCCACAGGATCGATCCGGCCCGGGTCAAGCGCGACATGGCCGCCGCCGGCTTCGTCTTCGATGGCGAGAGCACGGTGCTCCGCAATCCCGCCGACCCCCACGACAAGCTGGTGTTCGATCCCTCCATAAAGGGGCATACCGACCAGTTCATCTATAAATTCCGCAAGCCGGGCTGACCGGGGTGAGCGAACCCGCCGGCGGCGCCGTCGCCTTCATAGGCCTTGGCCATATGGGGGCGGGCATGGCCGCCAACCTCGTGAAAGCCGGCCGACGCGTGCTGGCCTTCGATCTGAATCCGGAGGCTGTGGCCAGGGCGACGCTCGCGGGATGCGAGCCGGCGGCCTCGGGGGCCGAGGCGGTGGCGGGGGCCGGAGTGGTCGTCACCATGCTTCCCGCCGGGCGCCACGTCCGCGAGGTTTGGGTCAGGGACGTGGCGCCGAACGCGCGGCCCGGCGCATTGCTCATCGATTGCTCGACCATCGATGTGGAGAGCGCCCGGGCCGTGGCGACGCTCGGCGGCGAGGCGGGCTTCCGCTGCGCCGACGCGCCGGTGTCCGGCGGGATCATGGCCGCCGACGCCGGGACGCTGGCCTTCATGGCCGGTTGCGCGGACGGGGATTTCCCCGCGGTGGAGGCGGCCCTCGCGCCCATGGCCCGGGTGGTGATCCACGCCGGACCGCCGGGCGCCGGACAAGCGGCGAAGATCTGCAACAACATGCTTCTGGGCATATCCATGCTCGGGGTGTGCGAGGCCTTCGCTTTGGCCGAAAAGCTCGGCCTCGATCCGGAGCGGTTCTTTGAGATCGCCGGCAAGTCCTCCGGCCAGTGCTGGTCGCTGACCAGCTATTGCCCATGGCCGGGCCTCGTCCCCTCGGCGCCCGCCAATCGCGGTTATGAGGGCGGCTTTCTCACCGCCCTGATGTCAAAGGACCTGAAACTGGCTCAGGAAGCCGCCGCGGCCTCGGGCGCCGCGACGCCCATGGGGGCTCAGGCCCAGGCGCTCTACGCCCTGTTCGAGACCCTCGGCTACGGCGGCAAGGATTTCTCCGCCGTGCTGCAGTTGATGCGGGGGAAGCTGGCGGAACTTTGAACCGCCGCGCCCATTGACCTTTGCACAGGCGGTGATGACAAACCCCTGTCGATCGTGCGAGGAACCGGATCGACAAGAGCCGGAGTTTGGCGGGCGATGGACTACAAGGCCGCTTTCGAGACCGCCGTCGAGCAGGTTCGCGGCGAGGGACGCTATCGGGTCTTCGCCGACCTCAAGCGTCATCGCGGCAATTTTCCCTACGCCACATGGACACCGGCCGCGGGCGCGCCGCGCGACGTCATCGTGTGGTGTTCGAACGACTATCTCGGCCAGGGACAGAACCCGGCGATCCTCGAGGCCATGCACC
The DNA here is from genome assembly GCA_039935235.1 of Caulobacteraceae bacterium. Classification (GTDB taxonomy): domain Bacteria; phylum Pseudomonadota; class Alphaproteobacteria; order Caulobacterales; family Caulobacteraceae; genus Acaudatibacter. Next base: position 6,971 of record JBDTKQ010000233.1, on the reverse strand, counting down.
GGGCGATCGACGAGGCTGGATCGGGATCGGGCGGCACGCGCAACATCTCCGGCACCACCCACTATCACGTCGAGCTCGAGGCGGAACTCGCCGACCTCCACGGCAAGGAAGCGTCGCTCCTGTTCACCTCCGGGTTCGTCTCGAACGAGGCGACCCTGGCCACGGTGCAGAAAATCCTCCCCGGCCTGATCGTCTTTTCCGACGAGCTGAACCACGCCTCGATGATCGCCGGCATCCGCAACGGCGGCGGGGCGCGCAAGATTTTCCGCCATAACGATCTGGCCCATCTCGAGGAACTCCTCGCCGCCGCGCCCGCGGACGCGCCCAAACTGGTGGCCTTCGAGAGCGTCTATTCAATGGACGGCGACATCGCCGATGTGGCCGCCACCGCGGCGCTGGCCAAACGCCATGGCGCCATGACCTATCTCGACGAGGTCCATGCGGTGGGCCTCTACGGTCCGCGCGGCGGCGGGGTCTCCGAGCGCGACGACGTCGCCGGCGAGATCGACATCATCGAGGGCACCCTGGGCAAGGCGTTCGGGGTGATGGGCGGTTACATCGCCGCCGACGCCGCGGTGGTCGACGCGATCCGCTCCCACGCGGCGGGATTCATCTTCACCACCTCGCTCCCCCCCGTGCTCACCTCGGGCGCCCTCGCCAGCATTCGCTGGCTCAAAGCCCACCCCGAGGTACGCGAACGTCATCAGGAGCGCGCCGCCGCCCTCAAGGCGCGCATGGTCGCGGTCGGCCTGCCGGTGATGCCGTCGGTCAGCCACATCGTACCCCTGATGGTCGGCGATCCCGTTCACTGCAAACTGATCAGCGACATGCTGCTGACCGAGCACGGCATCTACGTCCAGCCGATCAACTTTCCCACCGTTCCAAGGGGAACCGAGCGCCTGCGTTTCACCCCGACCCCGTTCCACACCGACGCCATGATGGACGACCTCGTGGCCGCCCTCGAGAGCCTGTGGGCGCGGTGCAACATCAAGCGCCTGGGCGGCTACGCGGCCTGAGGGAGCGGCCCCGGTTGATCGCGGGGCGAACCGGGCTAAAGAGGGCGTCCCGCAATCCCTGTTTCCAAGGAGGCGCCAGTGCCCGCCAACGCCCAGGCGTCGAACGACGTCGCCGATCCCTTCTTCGCCCGCGGCCTCGCCGCCGCCGACCCGGCGGTGTTCGGAGCGGTGGCGGATGAGCTTCGCCGCCAGCGCGACCAGATCGAGCTGATCGCCTCGGAGAACATCGTCTCGCGGGCGGTCCTCGAGGCGCAAGGCTCGGTGCTGACCAACAAATACGCCGAGGGGTATCCAGGCCGGCGCTACTACGGCGGTTGCGAATATGTCGACGTGGTCGAGACCCTCGCCATCGACCGGGCCAAGGCCCTGTTCGACTGCGCCTGGGCCAATGTGCAGCCACACTCCGGATCCCAGGCCAATCAGGCGGTGTTCATGGCCCTGATGAAGCCGGGCGACACCTTCATGGGTATGGATCTGGCCGCCGGCGGCCATCTCACCCACGGCAAGTCGGTCAACCAGTCGGGCAAGTGGTTCAATCCGGTCGCCTACACCGTCCGCACCCAGGACCAGATCATCGACTATGACAGCCTGGCCGAGATCGCCGGCGAATGTCGGCCCAAACTGATCATCGCCGGCGGTTCCGCCTATAGCCGGACGATCGATTTCGCCCGTTTCCGCGAGGTCGCCGACAGCGTCGGCGCTTACCTGATGGTGGACATGGCCCACTTCGCCGGTCTCGTCGCCGGCGGTGTTTTTCCCAGCCCCCTTTCTCACGCCCACGTGGTCACGACGACCACCCACAAGACGCTCCGCGGCCCCCGCGGCGGGATGATCCTGTCCAACGACCTCAAGCTCGGAAAAAGGCTCGATTCGGCGATTTTCCCCGGCATTCAGGGCGGCCCTCTGATGCACGTGATCGCCGCCAAGGCGGTCGCTCTCGGCGAAGCCCTCGCACCCGATTTCAAGCTCTACGCGCGGCGGGTGATTGATAATGCCCGCGCCCTCGCCGATTCGCTCGCCGCGTGCGGCCTCGAGATCGTCTCGGGCGGCACCGACAGCCATCTGATGCTGGTCGACCTTCGCCGCAAGGGCGTTACCGGAAAGGCGGCCGAGGCGGCCCTCGAACGGGCCAACATCACCTGCAACAAGAACGGCATTCCTTTCGATCCGCAGCCACCGGCGATCACTTCGGGTCTTCGGGTCGGGACCCCGGCCGCGACCACGCGCGGGTTCGGCCAGGCGGAGTTCCGCACCGTCGGCCGCCTGATCGGCAAGGTGGTCGACGGTCTGGCGGCGAACGGTGAGGAGCACAACGCCGAGGTCGAGGCCAGGGTGCGCGCGGAAGTCTCGGCCTTGACCGCCCGTTTCCCGATCTACACTTGAGTTCAGAGGCCGCGGAGGGGCTCGAACCATGCGTTGCCCGTTCTGCGGCGAGCTCGAAAGCCAGGTCAAGGACAGCCGGCCGTCGGAAGACGGCGCGGCTATCCGTCGCCGACGGCTGTGTCCCGCGTGCGGCGGTCGCTTCACCACCTTCGAGCGGGTTCAGCTTCGCGAGCTGACCATCCTAAAGCGGTCCGGCCGGCGCGCGCCGTTCGACCGTGAAAAGCTGGTGCGCTCGGTCTCCATCGCCGCCCGCAAGCGCCCGGTCGATCCCGAGCGGGTGGAGCGGATGGTCAACGGCATCGTTCGCCAGCTCGAGAGCATGGGCGAGACCGAGCTTGCCTCGAACGTCGTCGGAGAGATGGTGATGAAGGCGCTCAAATCTCTCGATGACGTGGCCTATGTCCGTTACGCCTCCGTCTATCGCGATTTTCGCCAGACCGAGGATTTCGCTCAATTCCTCAGCGACGAGGGGTTGGCCGACGAGCCGGAAGGATGAAGATCACGCTCAAGCTGGCCACCTCCCTCGACGGCAGGATCGCCACCGCCGCCGGAGAGAGTCGGTGGATCACCGGCGGGGCGGCTCGCGAGGAGGTCCACAAGCTCAGGGCGGTTCATTCGGGGGTGCTCGTGGGGATCGAGACGGTGATCGCCGACGATCCCGAGCTCACAGTGCGCCTTGGCGGCTATGTCGGTTTCCAGCCGTGGCGCATCGTTATGGATAGCCGGCAACGCATCCCCCTGACCGCCAAACTGGTGACGACCGCCCGGCGCCTGCGAACCCTGGTGCTCGCCTTGGAAACGCCGAACAACCGTTTGACCGACGCCGGTGTAGAGGTGATGGAGGTCGCGTCCGCGGACGGCCGTGTCGATCCGGAGGGGGCCGTGCGGGTCCTCGCATCGCTGGAGCATTTTCATTCGCTGCTGATCGAGGGCGGCGGCCAGGTGGCGGGGAGCTTCCTCGCCGCCGGGCTCGTCGATGCGGTGGAGTGGTTCCGCGCGCCCATCGTCCTGGGCGACGAGGGACGCCCGGCGATCGGCGCCTTCGTGCTGAAGGACCTCGCTTCGGCGCCCCGTTTTCGCCGGGTCTCGGTGGAACCGGTAGGCGAGGACCTTTGGGAACGGTACGAAAGGCTCTGATGTTCACCGGCATCGTCACCCAGATCGGTCGCGTGCGCGCCGTCCGCGACACAAATCGCGACCGCCGCCTCGAGATCGAGAGCGCCTTCGATTGCGCCGGCGTGGCTATCGGCGCGTCGATCAGTCATGCCGGCTGTTGCCTGACGGTGGTCGACAAGGGGGAGGGATGGTTCGCCGTGGAAGCCTCGACCGAGACCCTCGCCACGAGCACGCTCGATGACTGGGCCGCCGGAACGCGGGTGAACCTCGAGCGGCCCGCGCGGGTCGGCGACGAGCTGGGGGGTCATATCGTCTCGGGTCATGTCGACGGGGTGGGGGAGGTGGTTTCCGTGGACGCCGAGGGCGGTTCCCATCGCGTGCGACTGCGGGCGCCCCGGCCCTTGCATCGCTATATCGCGCCGAAAGGCTCGATCACGGTCGACGGGGTCTCGCTCACGGTCAATGAGGTCGATGACGACATCTTCGGCGTGAACATCATTCCGCATACCTGGGATGTCACCACCCTGGGCGATCTTCGCCTGGGCCAGCGGGTGAATTTGGAAATCGACATGCTGGCCCGCTATCTCGCGCGCTGGCGGGAGACCGCCTGATGGACGATACACCCGTCTCCGCCATCGAGGACATCATCGAGGATGCCCGTCAGGGGCGGCCCTACATCCTGGTCGACGCCGAGGATCGGGAAAACGAGGGCGATGTCATCATCCCGGCGCAGTTCGCCACGCCGGACAAGATCAATTTCATGGCCAAGCACGCGCGCGGCCTGGTGTGTCTGTGCATCACCGCCGAGCGTGCGCGGCAGCTTCGCCTGCCGCCGATGGCGATCGAGAACGCCGCGCCCCACGCCACCGCCTTCACCGTTTCGATCGAGGCGCGCGAGGGGGTGACCACCGGCATCTCCGCCCACGATCGGGCGCACACCGTGGCGGTGGCCGTCGATCCGACGCGGGGACCGTCGGACATCGTCTCGCCGGGCCACGTCTTCCCCCTGGTGGCCAAGGACGGCGGGGTCCTGGTCCGCGCCGGCCACACAGAGGCGGCGGTGGATATCTCGCGTATGGCCGGCCTCACAGCCGCCGGGGTGATCTGCGAGGTGATGAACGACGACGGCACCATGGCCAGGCTCCCCGATCTGGTGGCGTTCGCCCAGCTTCATGGCCTGAAGATAGGGACCATCGCCGACCTGATCGCCTATCGAAGGCGCACCGAGCGCCAGGTGGAGCGGGTGCTGGAGACCCCGTTCGATTCCACCTACGGCGGCCATTTCCGCATGGTGATCTATCGCAACACCATCGACGGCACCGAGCACCTCGCCCTGACCAAGGGCAAGATCGATCCGGACAAGGCCACCCTCGTGCGCATGCACCGGGTGGATTTCGCCGCCGACATGCTGGGTCACACCGAGGCCCGCCGCGACTATGTCCGCAAGGCGCTGGAGGCCTTGGCCGGCCACGACGGCGCCGGCGTGGCGGTCTTCCTCCGCGATCCCAGTCCGTCGTGGCTGTCGCAGCGGTACGGCGGCATTCAGGAGGACGAGAACCGCAGCAACGCCCTTCGCGACTACGGCGTCGGGGCGCAGATCCTGAGCGATCTCGGCGTGCGAGACATGGTTCTTTTGGCCAGCCGGGCGGTGCGTCCCGCGGCCCTCGAGGGCTACGGCCTCAAGATCGTCGGCTGGCGACCGATCGCGCCGGGAGACAGCGACGATGACTGACCGACCCCTCCGGGTGCTGATCGTCGAGGCGCGGTTTTACGACGCTCTCGCCGACGCGCTTCTCGCCGGCGCGGCGGACGCCCTGACCGCGTTCGGCGCGACCTTCGAGGTGATCACCGTGCCGGGCGCCCTGGAGATTCCGGCCGTGGTCGCCATGGCGGCCGACGACTACGACGGATTCGTCGCCCTCGGCTGCGTCATCCGTGGCGAGACCTGGCATTTCGAGATCGTTTCCAACCAGTCGGCCCGTGGCCTGATGGACCTTGCCATCGCCCGCGGCCTCGCCATCGGAAATGGCATCCTCACCGTGGAGGACGAAGACCAGGCGTGGGCGCGCGCGCGTCTGTCGGAAGGCGACAAGGGAGGCGGAGCGGCCCGCGCCTGCCTCGAGATGATCGCCATCAAGCGTCGCATGGCGGCGGCCTCGTGAGCCGCGCTCCCCATCAGGCCCGTTCGGTCGCCCGTCTGGCGGCGGTTCAGGCGCTCTATCAGATGGAAGCCTCGGGCGTGGGAGTGGAGGCGGTGATCCGTGAGTTTCGCGACCACAGGTTCGACCGCGATGTCGAGGGGGCGCCGCTGGCCAGCGCCGACGAGGCCTTCTTCGCCGAAGTGGTCAAGGGCGTGGTCGCCGACCAGACGGCGATCGACAAGGCGGTCACCCGGCGGCTGTCGCAGGGCTGGCGGCTGGAGCGGATCGACGCCACCGTCCGCGCCATCCTCCGCGCCGGCGCCTTCGAGCTCATGCGTCGCCCGGACATCCCCGGCGAGGTGGCGATCGACGAATATGTGGAGCTCGCCAAGTCGTTCTTCGCCGGCGTGGAGCCTGGCTTCGTCAACGCCGCCCTCGATGGAATCGCCCGTGACGAGCGGCCCGCCTGACGAATTCGCCTGGATCGCCGGCCTTCGGCGCCTCACCCGGGGCGAGGGCGCGGCCCTGGACCTGATGGACGACGCCGCGGTCCTGCCGTCCCGGCCCGGGTACGACCTGGTGATTTCGAAGGACGCCATGGTGGAGGGCGTTCATGTGCTCGCCGGCGAGGCGCCCGGTGTGATCGGCAGGAGACTGCTCCGCACGGCGCTCTCCGACCTCGCCGCCAAGGGCGCCGATCCGTTCGGCTATTTCCTTCTCACCGCGTGGCCGCCCGACCGCGACGCGGCGTGGCGCGGGGCGTTCGCCGATGGCCTCGCCGAAGACGGCGAGGGTTATGGCGTCGCCCTGCTCGGTGGCGACACGGTCGCGACCTCCGGACCCCTTGTGGTGTCGGCGACGGTTCTGGGGTGGGTCCCCGCCGGCCAGGCGGTGCTGCGTCGAGGCGCACGGGCGGGCGACGCGCTGATGGTCTGCGGGACCATCGGCGACGGCCGGCTTGGGTTGCGCGCGGCGCGCGGGGAAATCGACGACGGGGCCGGGATTCTGGCGGCGCGCGATCGCCTGCCCGAACCGCTGTTCGCCATCCGGACGGCCTTGCGCGCCTGGGCCCACGCGGCGGCCGACGTTTCCGATGGCCTCATCGCCGACGCCGGGCACATCGCGGACGCCAGCGGTCTTGGTCTCGATCTCGATCTGGACAAAATGCCCCTTTCTCCCGAGGCAGCGGCGTGGCTCGCCGGTCAACTCCGAGCGGCCGACGCCCGCCTCTCGCTGGCCACCGGTGGAGACGACTACGCCGTGGTCTGCGCGGTTCCGGCGGTCAGCGTGGCCGCCTTCGCCGCCGCTGTCCGAG
>JBDTKQ010000232.1:0-7709 GCA_039935235.1 Caulobacteraceae bacterium | reverse complement strand
GGGCGGGTCCGCCGACCGGGGCGGCGCGCGGCCCTTCGCCGAGGATACGCTCGCACCGCTCTTCTCCACCACCAAGGCGCTCGCGGCGCTGACCATCGCGCGGCTGGCAGGCGAAGGGCGGCTCGACTACGGCGCGCCGGTCGCCGCGATCTGGCCGGAATTCGCCGCCGCGGGCAAGGCGGCGATCACCATCGAGCAGGCCTTGTCGCATCAGGCCGGCCTTTGCGGCCTTTCCGGTCCAATGGTCTCCGCCGACTGGTACGACTGGGACGGGATTTGCGGGCGCCTCGCGGCCATGACCCCGCTGTGGCCGCCAGGGACCGCGAGCGGCTACCATCCGGTGACCTTCGGCTATCTCGCCGGAGAGATTTTCCGGCGGGTGGACGGGCGCGCCCTGGCCGACGCCTTCCGCCAAGACATCGCCGCCCCGCTCGGCCTCGACGCCTGGATCGGGCTGCCGGACTGTGAGCACCACCGCGTGGCGGAGGTGCGCCGCCCCCCCGCCATGCCGGATCTTGGCGAGATCACCCAGGCCAAACGCCTGGCCTTCCTCACCGCGTGGGCGAGCCCTGGCGGCAGGGGCGAGGCGGCGTTCCGGCGAGCGGCCATCCCCTCGGTGACCGGCTACGCCACCGCCCCCGCGCTCGCCTTGTTGATGGCCGCCATCGCCGGCGACGGGACGATCGGGCGCCGCGGGGTCCTCGCGCCCGGGGCCGCGGCGGAACTGTCGCGGGAACGGATCGTCGGCCCAGACCTCGTTCTGCCGTACACGATGAGCTGGGGGGCGGGCTTGATCCGCAACGAGGGCCTGTGGCTCTACGGCCCGGGCGCCATGACCGTCGGCCATTCGGGATGGGGCGGCAGCTGCGCGTTCGCCGATCCGGAACGCGGGCTCTCGGGCGCCTATGTCATGAACCGCCAGTCCGCCGAGCTGATCGCCGACCCCCGCGCCCGTCGGCTGATCGAGGCGGCCTACGCCGGCCTTTGAATCCGCCGCGCCGTCCGCCAGGCCCCGAGCCCGAACATCGCCGCCCCCGCCCAGATAAAGGCGAAGGCGACGATCCCCAGAGGCGGAAGCGTTTCGCCCAGGGAAAGGCCGATGAAGAAGCCCATGGTCGGGCCGATGAACTGCATGAAGCCGATGGTCGAGAGCGGCAGCCGCCGGGCGATCCACGCGAAGAGGGCCAGAGGGATCACCGTCGCCGGCCCCACTGTCGCCATCAACAGCGAGGGGCCGAGGGAGCGGCCGAAGACGCCACCGCCAGCGTGCGCAAGCCAGATCACATAGGCCACCCCGGGAACGGCGATCAACAGGCACTCGATGAACAGACCGGCCTGCGCCTCCACCGCGAGCTTCTTGCGAATCAGCCCGTAGCCGAGAAAGGTCAGGGCGAGGAACAGGGAGATCATCGGCAGACGGCCGAGAGCGACGGTCTGAAGCGCCACTCCCACCGTCGCCAGGGCGACGGCGGCGACCCCGAAGCGGTTCATCCGTTCACGGAATATCGCCGCGCCGACGGCCATGTTGAGCAGCGGGTTGAGGTAGTAGCCGAGGCTCGCCTCGAGGTTGTGGCCGTTGTTCACCGCCCACACGAAAACGCCCCAGCCGCTGGCGATGAGCGCCGCGGACAGCGCCAGCCACGCGACCGTTCCGGGCCGCGCGAACGCCTGGCGCACGTGACCGCCCTGCCTGGCGAGCAGCACCAGAAGCCCCGCCCACGGCGCCGACCACAGGGCGCGCTGGCCGACGATCTCCCACGGGCTCGCGCCCATTCGTCCAAGCGCGATGAACAGAAGGGGCATCGCCCCCCAAAGAACGAAACAGCCGATGCCGACGAAAAGGGCTTGGCGGGAAGGGGTCCCTCCCGCCCCGTCGCTCACACCAGGACCTTGCGTCCGATCAGGCCGCGCTCCGCGAGAAGCTCGGCGATCTGCACCGCGTTGAGCGCCGCCCCCTTGCGCAGATTGTCCGACACCACCCACAGCGACAGGCCGTGGGTCACGGTAGGGTCGCGGCGGATGCGCGAGACGTAGACGGCGAATTCGCCTTGCGCTTCCTTGGGCGTGATGTAGCCGTCCGGCTCCCGCTTATCGATGACCAGCACACCGGGCGCGTCGCGGAGAATGTCGCGGGCGTCGTCCTCGTCGAGGGGGTCGTGGAACTCGATGGTCACCGCCTCCGAGTGACCGACCATCACCGGCACGCGCACACAGGTGACGGTCAGGGCGATGGCCGGATCGATGATCTTGTGGGTCTCGTCCCACATCTTGGCTTCCTCGTCGGTATAGCCGTCGTCGCGGAACTCGCCGATGAAGGGAATGACATTGAAGGCGATCTGCTTGGGGAACACCTTGGGCTCCGGCGCGCCGAGGACGAAGACGCCCTTGGTCTGATCCCACAGCTCGTCCATTCCCTCCTTGCCGGCGCCGGACACCGACTGATAGGTGGCGACCACCACCCGCTTGATCCGGGCGGCGTCGTGGAGGGGCTTGAGGGCCACCACCAGTTGGGCGGTGGAGCAGTTGGGATTGGCGACGATCCCCTTGCGACGGGCCAGATCGATGGCCTCGGGATTCACCTCCGGCACGACCAGCGGCACGTCCGGATCCATCCGCCAGGCCGAGGAGTTGTCGATGACAATGGCCCCGGCGGCGGCGATCCTGGGCGCCCACTCCCGCGAAAGAGCGGCGCTCAGGCTCATCAGCACCACATCGACGGTGGAAAAGTCGAAGTTGGCGATGTCCTCGCACCGGATCACGCCGGCTTTCCAGCCAACCTCGATACCGATGGAGTTGCGCGAGGCGACGGCGTGCATCCGGTCCACGGGGAACGCCAGTTCCTCGAGGATATTCAGCATCTCACGCCCCACGGCGCCGGTGGCGCCGACCACGGCGACCCGGTAACCCATGCCCAAATCTCCCGCTCATCGAAGAGGCGCTCCCCTACGCCCGGCCCGCGCGCGAGGCAAGGCGCGGCGCGGCCCCCAACCGGCGGCCACGCGCCGCGGCGGGAGGTCAAAACCCCGCCGCTTCGAGCGCGGCGTAGTCCTCCCTCGGCCACCGCTTGTGCAGCCACCACCATTCGCCGGGCGATTCCCGCACCCGTTCCTCGATGAAGGCGTTGATCGCCGCCACGCCGGCGGCGATGTCGGCGGCGCGGTCGCCGGTGTCCGTAGGCACGATCGGCGGGTGGAAGGTGCAGCGGAACCGCGCGCCTTTCAGCCGGCGGCATGACATCGGCTGAAGCCAGGTCCCGAACCGCAGGGCCAGACGCACCGCCGCCGGGAGGGTGGGCGCCGGACGGCCGAAGAAGGGCGCCGCCACGCCGCCGTCGTAGCGCTGGTCGTTCATCATCGCCACCGAGCAGCCGCGCTTCATGCCGTCGAGCAGTTCGCGCGCGCCGTCCTCGCCCTTGGGGGCGAACATCCGCACCCCGTAGCGGAACCGGCTTTGGCGCATGCGGGCGTCGACGTAGGGGTTGTTGGCCGCCCGATAGGTGATATCGCAAGCGATCCCGGAGCTCAGGATCGCCGCGGGCATCACCTCGAGATTGGAGAAGTGCCCGGATACAAAGACCACCGGCTTGCCTTCGGCGGCGATCTTCGCCAGCCGCTCGCCGCCGACCACCTCGACCCGGCCCCGGCCGGGGTGAGCCGGTCCAGAATGGGGAACTCGGCGATGTAGCGACCGAAATTCTCCCACTGGTCGCCGAGGATCCGCCGGCGCTCAGCGTCCGCCATGTCCGGAAATGCGAGTCGAAGGCTCCGCCCGGCCGTTTTGTGAGCGCTGGAAAGAGGGCCCAGCCGTCGCAACAGCCAGCCGCCGACGGCAGAGACCGCGTCGGTCGGGGCGGCGCGCACGAGAGCGGTGAAGAGATCGTACCCCAGCGCCTCGAGGCGCCAGAAAAGATCGCGCGCGAGGGGCGAGCGGGGCTTGGCCATCCATTCCTTTGGGCCGCCCGGAGGCGGGGCGCAAACCGGCCGCCCGCGCGCCGCTTGCGCCCGACGCCTCTTCGGCTAAGTCTGGCCCGATGCTTGCCGCCGACGCCCTGCTCGCCCTCGACGCCTTTCTGATCGATCTCAACCGCGCCTCGGCCGGGGTCATCCTGCCGCTGTTTCGCGCCGAACACGCGCTGGAGGACAAGGGCGGCCCCCACGGTTTCGATCCGGTCACCGCCGCCGACAAGGGCGCCGAGGCGGCGATCCGCCGTCTGATCGCCGATCGCCATCCCGATCACGGGGTGATCGGCGAGGAATATGGCGAGGACCGGCCGGATGCCGACTTCGTCTGGGTGCTCGATCCCATCGACGGCACCCGCGCCTTCATTGCCGGCCTTCCGGTGTGGACCACCCTGGTGGGCCTTCGGTTCGAGGGCGAGCCGGTCCTCGGCAGCATCGGCCAACCCTATGTCGGCGAGCTCTTCATCGGCCATGCCGGCGGCGCCCGCCTGCTCGGCCGGGAGGACTCGCGGCCGCTGGCGACACGGCGCGACGTTCCCCTCGCCCAGGCCATCGTCGCCACCACCGATCCGGAAGGCTGTTTCGAGCGGAGCGAAATGGCCGCGTGGCGCCGCCTCCGCGCGGCCACCCGCCTCGCCAGCCTCGGCTGCGACGCCTATGCCTACGCCATGGTCGCCGCGGGGAGTCTGGACATGGTGGTCGAGGCCGGCCTGAAATGCTGGGACATCGAGGCCGCCATCCCCGTGATCGCCGGCGCCGGGGGCGTGGTCACGACCTGGCGGGGGGCACCGGTCGGGCGGGACGGCGGTCAGGTGGTCATCGCCGGCGATCGCGCGCTCGCGGACGCCGCCCTCCCGCATCTCGCGGAAGCGGCGAAGGCCTAGCCGCCGATCCGGTCCGCCAAATCGTCGAACTCCCGCCAGAACGGGGCCTGGAGGGCGTCGGTTTCCTGAAGGATCTCGTGAAACGCGCCGGGGATCTCCACGAACCGGCCGTGCGGCAGGCGCTCGGCCACCCGTCGCGCGGCGGCGGTATCCACGATCCTGTCGTCGCCGGCGGCGACAATCGACACCGGCGCGAAAATGCGGCGGACACCCGGCCCGCGGGCGAGCAGGGCGGTCGCCGACAGGGCGAAGTCCAGCCATCCCCACGTCGGAACGCCCAGGGCGAGGGCGGGAAATGCGGCGGCGATCCCCTCGTTGCGCGCGTAGCGGACCGGATCGTGGGTGAGAACATTGGCGGCGAACGGGTTAGAGGCGGTTTCGGACGCGACCACCGGCGCTCCGCCCCGGCCGGCCAAAGTCATTGTCGCCGCCAAAACGCGGGCGACCGGCCATGGAACCGATCCCGTCCGCACGCCCAGCATGGGGGCCGAGAGAATCGCGCCGGCGAACCGGCTTTCGCCTCGCGCCATGGCCAGCAGGGCGAGGCAGCCGCCCATGGAATGGCCAAGGGCGATCCACGGCCGCGGCGCGCGCTCGACGAACCCGGCCATCAGCGCCGCATGATCGGCGATGAAGTCGCCATAGCCGCGCGCGTGCCCAAGGAGCGGATCGCTCAGCGCCCGGTGCGAGAGGCCCTGTCCGCGCCAATCGTGGACCACCACCCCAAACCCGCGGGCGCGAAGACGTTCGATCGTTTCGTAGTATTTCTCGATCGGCTCGGTGCGGCCGGGGCTGACCACCACGGTGCCCCGCGCCGCCCCCGGTTGGGGAAACGAGGCCCCGCGGAGCCGCGCCCCTCCCGCGCCGGCGAACCAGCGCGCGGAACCGCCCTTCGGCCTGGCCGCCCCCGGAGGATCGTAGAGCGGCGCGGCGTCGTCCAAGCCTTCAGCCCATCTTGGAGAAGAGCGCCGTCATCTTGCTTTGTAAGGACATGGCCAGGCCCATGTCGGACAGCTGCATCTTGCCGGTCATCACCGCGGCCATGCCGTCGAGCTTGCCCTCGCCCATGGCGACGAGGTCGCCCAGCGAGATGGTGATGGTCAGATCGGCCGGCTTGTCGTCGTTGGACACCGTGCCGCCGTCGATGAAGATGAGCCCGTCGCCCTTGAGGTTGAACTTGAGGGTCTTGCCGAGCCCCGAGTCGGCGCCAACGGCGGCTCTCATGCGGTCGGTGACTTCCTGTAGGGTGGCCATGGTCGGTATCTCCGGAAGATGAAGGGTGAGAGCGTCGCCGTATCGCGCGCGCGGCCCGTGGGCAAGGCGCCGTCTTGAAAGCGCCCGGCCGGCGATTACCTAAAGCGTGGAGGCGCTGGACATCCGGGCCTCCGTCACACCCTTGCTTGAGCCAAAAAGAAGGATTTCTCCCGTGCGCACCATCGACTTTTCGCCCCTCTACCGCTCCGTGGTCGGGTTCGACCGCCTCGCCGACCTGCTGGACGCGGCCAACAACGAGACCACCAACGGCTACCCCCCCTACAATATCGAGCGGACCGGCGAGAACGCCTACCGCATCGAGATCGCCGTTGCCGGTTTCAAATCCGAGGATCTGGCCATCGAGGTGAAGGAAAACCTGCTCACCGTCGCGGGCCGTAAACAGGCCGGCGACGAGACCAAACGCTATCTCCATCGCGGTCTCGCCGAGCGCAATTTCGAGCGTCGTTTCCAGCTCGCCGACTATGTGGTGGTCACCGAGGCCGCCCTTGCCGACGGGCTTCTGACCCTGTCCCTCCAGCGTGAGCTTCCCGAGGCGCTCAAGCCGCGCAAGATCGAGATCGGCAAGGCCAGAAGCGCCGAGCTGATCGAAGGCGACAAGGCCGCCTGAGCGGCCTCACTTTCCGACGAGGAAAAGGGGGGCGGCGCGGCGACGCGCCGCCTCTTTTCCTATGCGCCGAGCCCCTCGGCTTCGTTTGCGAGCAGGCCGCTTTCCACCGCCACCCCCGCGGCGCGCAGGCGCGCGGGTCCTTTTCCGGCCGAGCGGGCGTCGGGATTGTCGCGGGCGTAGACGACCCGGACGACGCGGGCGGCGATCAGGCGCTCGGCGCACGACGGCTCGCCGGACGAGCGCAGCCCGCAAGGTTCGAGGGTGACATAGGCCACCGCGCCGGTCGCGCCACCTATCGTCGCCAGCGCCTGTTCCTCCGCGTGAGGGCGCCCTCTTGGCGCCGTGGCCGCTTCGGCGACGATCGCGCCGCCACTGACGATCACGCAGCCCACCGCCGGATTGGGAGCCGTCTGGCCGGCCCGCGCGCGCGCCAGAGCGATAGCCCGGCGCATGAAGTCCTCGTCGGTCAGGGCGCCGGCGGGAGGGCCCTGGCGCGCGCGACGTCGAGATACCGCGCGCCTTCCGGTCTCAGATCGGAGGAGAGGTCCACCAGGAGGGGATTGCCGGTGGGCACCTCGAGCTTGACGATCGCCTCGTCCGACATGACGAACAGGTGCTTGGCGATGGCGCGAAGGGAATTTCCGTGCGCCGCCACGAGGATCGTCTCGCCCGCCGCCAGCCGCGGCGCGATCTCGTCGGTCCAATAGGGAAGCACCCGATCGAGGGTGCTCTTCAGGCTTTCGGTCGCCGGCGGCGCGATGCCGGCGTAGCGGCGGTCGGCGGCGAAATCGAACGGCCCTCCCGGCGCGAGCGGTGGGGGTGGAATGTCGTAGGAGCGACGCCAGAGCCGCACCTGCTCCTCGCCGTGAATGTCGGCGGTCTTCGCCTTGTCCAGCCCGGTCAAGGCGCCGTAGTGGCGCTCGTTGAGGCGCCAGTCCTTGACCATGGGAATCCACAACTGGTCGGCGGCGGCCAGGGCGAGGC
>JBDTKQ010000231.1:0-6077 GCA_039935235.1 Caulobacteraceae bacterium | reverse complement strand
CGAGCCTTGGGCATTTCTGCGGCAACTACGCCTTCTATTTCGTGATCTCGTGGCTGCCCCTTTACCTCGTGAAGTCGCGCGGCTTTTCGGTCGGCCAGATGGCCCAACTGGGCGGCCTGATCTATCTGGTTTACGCCGCCAGCACGATGGTGACCGGCTGGCTCTCCGACCGGTGGATGGCGGCGGGGGCGAGCGCCAACACCGTGCGCAAGACCCTGGCGGTAATCGGGCCGGTCGGCGTGGCGCTCGCCATGGCGGGCTGCGCCGTGGGGGACCGCACCGTGGCGGTCTTCTGCCTGTTCGCGGCCGGCGTCGCCTTCGGCTTCGGCACACCCAACGTCTTCGCGATCGCCCAGATCGTCGCCGGTCCGCGCGCCACCGGCAAGTTCGTCGGCATTCAGAACTTCTTCGGCAGCGTGGCCGGGATCGCCGCCTCGATCCTCACGGGCGTGATCGTCGACGCCACCGGCAACTTCGTCGCCGCCTTCGCCCTTGCGGGAGGGGTGTCGCTCGTCGGTATCTTGGGCTGGGTGGCGATGATCCCGCGCATCGCCCCGGTGGCGTGGCCCGACCCCATCGCCAGGGCGACGGCGCCATGATCGCCGGCGTCTCGGTCGAACGCGCGAACGCGAACGACCGCCTCGTCCTCGAAAACCTCTTCCAGCTCTATGTCCACGATTTTTCGGAACAATGGCGCGGCCGTCCGGAGGGCGAACTGGGGGACAATGGCCTGTTCGACCGCTATCCCCTGGACGGCTACTGGTCTGAAGCCGGCCGCGTTCCGCTGCTGGCGAGGCGCGACGGAAACCTCTGCGGGTTCGCCCTTTTGAACACCTTTTCCCGTACGGACGCCGCCCTCGACCACGCCATGGCCGAGTTCTTCATCGTCCGCAAGCACCGGCGCGCGGGGCTAGGCGCGGCCGTGGCTCGCGAGATTTTCAGCCGTTTTCCCGGCCGGTGGGAAGTCGCCGTTGCCCGCGGAAACCTCGCCGCCGTCGCTTTCTGGCGCCGCGTTGTCGGCAGTCACGCGGGCCTTGGCGATCTCGCCGAGATCGACCTGGACGACGATCGCTGGACCGGCCCGGTGCTGAGGTTTCGGATCGGGCCGGTATCTTAAGTCAAACGTCTCATCGTCCACGTTCGCATCGCCGAGCCGACCAGAAACAGGGCGATCAGGCCGGCGGGTATGACGGCGGGGGCGGCGCGGGGAATCGCCACCGTCAGCAGCAGGAACAATGGCGGCGTGAAGGCCATGAGCGCCAGCAGAAACCACCGCGCCCGCCTCGGAACCTCGGTCGAGACGAGCCCGGCGACCAGGGCGGCATAGGCTCAGGTCGCCGCGAGACTGAGACCGATGGCGATCACCAGATCGCCATACACGAGCATGACCGGCGGCGCCGCCCCGGGAAGATCGGCCAGCCGGGCCGCCGCCGGAATCAGAGTCACCAAGGCCAACATGACAAGCGTGAGCACCGTCACCGGAGCATCCACGATAACGATCATGGCCATGAACCGGCGGTGGGCCAGCCAGTAGACCGCGACCACCACGAAGCTGAGCGCATAGGCGTCCAGTTGCGGCGGGAGACTCGCTCACAGGCTCGCGGTGCGGCCGTCCCATGCCGCGGGACCGCGAAGATCGAAGGCCATCAGGGTTATGGCGATGGCGAAAACCCCTTCGCAGAGCATGATCAGCCGATCGAACCAATGCCGGCGACGGCGCCGCTCCAGCGCTTCGTCGATATCCAGGGACTCCGGTTCGCCCGCCATGGCCTAGCCCGTAACGACGACCGGCTCGGGCAAGACCACGTGGATCACCACCGCCGAAGCGGCGTGCAGGGTGTGCCCCTCGCCCGGCGGGGTATGGATGAAGTCACCGGGGCCGAAGTCGAGACCGTCGAGCCGTCCGTGGCCGGAGATGACATAGATTTCCTCGCCACCGGGATGATCGTGGGTGGGTGACCGCGAGCCCGGCTCATAGCGCATCAGGAAGGTCCCGGCGCCGCCCTCCATCCGCAGTGGCGCGAGCGTCACGCCCTCGGCGACGGGGCGCCAGACGAGGGAAACGCCGGTCGTGAGATCCATGGGCTTTCTCCCGCGAGCGCCTGATCGAAAATGGTGGACGCGGCTGGGATCGAACCAGCGACCCCTACGATGTCAACGTAGTGCTCTCCCGCTGAGCTACGCGTCCGCTCTCGTGGCCGGGCAAGCCGGTTGGGGAGGCGTCGATATACCGGCCGCGCCCGGGCCGTGCAACCTTGGAGGCGACGCCTCGTTTGACCCGCGCGGCGCCATCCTCAATATGTCGGCATGAATGCTTGGAAGCCCGTCGCCGTCGTGCTCGAGGAAGACCTTGCCCCGGCGCCCTTTCACATTCTTCCGCCGTCTCCTTCCGCCCCGCCCACGCCGCTGATCTTCGCCTCTCCGCATTCCGGTCGAATCTATCCCGAGGGGATGATGGCCGCCTCGCGGCTCGACGCGTCGGAGATTCGTCGCTCCGAGGACGCCTTTGTCGACCACCTGATCGACCAGGCCCCGCGGCATGGCGTCACCGTTATCGCCGCCCAACTCGCGCGGGTCTATCTGGACGTCAATCGGGAAGCCTGGGAATTGGACCCGGCGATGTTCGAGGACGAGCTTCCGCCCTATGCCCGCGCACACACCGCGCGGGTGGCGGCGGGTCTGGGGGCGATCGCCCGGGTCGTTTGCGAGGGCCGGGAGATCTATGCCCGCAAGCTCAGCTTCGCCGAGGCGCGCGAGCGGATCGAGGCGGTGCATACGCCCTATCACCAGGCGCTTTCAGCTCTCGTGGAAAGGACACGAACGGCCTTCGGCCTGGCGGTGTTGATCGACTGGCATTCGATGCCCGCGGCCGCCACCGATCAGGCGGGCGGGGGTCCGGGGTGCGATATCGTTCTGGGAGACCGGTTCGGCGGCGCATGCGCGCCGAAGATTTCGCGGCTGGTCGAGCGACGACTGCAGGCGATGGGCTACGCGGTCGCCCGCAACGCGCCCTACGCCGGCGGCTACACCACCGAACACTACGGGCGTCCGGCGCGAAAGGTTCATGCGCTGCAGATCGAGGTGAACCGGGCGCTTTACCTCGACGAGGCCAGTCTCACGCTTTCCGTGGGCTTTCCCCGCCTCAAGGCCGATCTGGAAGGCCTGTTTCAAACCCTGGCCGGCGAACGCTTCGACGATCTCTGAAATCGGACGCAAAAAAAGGCCGCGCCAGCTCGAAGCGGCGCGGCCAAGTCATTAGGGAGGAAACGCCCAATAAGGGCAGAGTCGTCAGGGACGCCTCATGTCCGGCAATTTAGGGTGCGGCGCACAATAGATCAAGCGAAAAAGCGCGAGATCCGCAGAGCGGGCCGGTGGGTTCTCCCTTGACCGGCGCCCCTCCACCCTCCAGGGGACCCGACTCGTCGTGTTGCGCTGCACCAGTTTCAGCCCGTGGCGGGCCGCGTGGGTGGCTTTCGGACGGGCTTTCGCCTACAAGCCCGCCTCACCCTCAAAAGATCGCCCCCATGTCCCTGCGAAACATCGCCATCATCGCTCACGTCGATCATGGCAAGACGACCCTCGTCGACCAGATGCTGGGTCAGTCGGGAATTTTCCGCGCCAACGAAGCCCATCAGGAGCGGGCGATGGATTCCAATGACCAGGAGCGCGAGCGGGGGATCACCATCCTGGCCAAGGCGACCTCCGTTCTTTGGCACGGCGCGGCTGGCGAGACCCGGATCAACATCATCGACACACCCGGTCACGCCGACTTCGGTGGGGAGGTCGAGCGCATCCTCGGCATGGTCGACGGCTGCCTTCTTCTGGTGGACGCCGAGGAAGGGGTGATGCCCCAGACCAAGTTCGTCCTCGGAAAGGCGCTCAAGCTCGGCCTCAAGCCGATCGTGGTGCTCAACAAGGTCGACCGGCCGCACGCCGACCCGGAAAAGGTGCTGAACGAGGCTTTCGACCTTTTCGCCGCCATCGGGGCCAACGACGACCAGTTGGACTTCCCCCACCTCTATGCCAGCGGCAAGCAGGGGTGGGCGGTCGTCGACATGGCCGACGAGCGCGGCGGATTGGCGCCCCTGTTCGACATGATCGTCGCCCACGTGCCGGCTCCGAAGGCCGAGGCGCGGGCCGCCGACCCGGCGCAGCTTCTCGCCGTGCTCATCGAAGCCGATCCGTTTCTCGGTCGGCTCCTCACGGGCCGGGTCGAATCCGGCAAGCTCATGCCCGGCATGCCGATCCGCGCCCTTGCCCGTGACGGCTCGGAGATCGAGCGCGGCCGGATCACCAAGATCCTCGCCTTCCGTGGCCTCAAGCGCCAGCCCATCGAGGAGGCTCTCGCCGGCGACATCGTCGCGGTGGCGGGCCTCACACGGGCCACCGTGGCCGATACCATCGGCGCCCTCGACGCGGACGGCGCCCTTCCCGCCCAGCCGATCGATCCGCCGACCATCGCCATCACCGTCTCGGTGAACGACAGTCCGCTCGCCGGGCGCGAGGGCGACAAGGTCCAGAGTCGGGTGATCCGCGAGCGCCTGCTTCGCGAGGCCGAGGCCAATGTCGCGGTCAAGGTCGCCGAAACCGCCGAGAAGGATGCCTATGAGGTATCCGGCCGGGGCGAGCTTCAACTCGGCGTTCTGATCGAAAGCATGCGGCGCGAAGGCTTCGAGGTGTCGATCAGCCGCCCGCGCGTGGTCTTCCAGACCGACGCCGAAACGGGTCAGCGGCTGGAACCGATCGAGGAGGTGGTGATCGACGTAGACGAGGATTTCAGCGGCATCGTCATCGAGAAACTGTCGGCGCGGAAAGCCGAGCTTTCCGACATGGGACCGTCGGGAACCGGCAAGACGCGGATCACCTTCCAGGCCCCCTCGCGCGCCCTCATCGGCTATCAAGGCGAGTTCCTCACCGACACCCGGGGCTCCGGCGTGCTCAACCGCGTGTTCTCGCACTATGAGCCGTACAAAGGCGCGATCGAGGGCCGCAACCGCGGCGCCCTGATTTCCAACTCCGACGGCGAGACCGCCGCCTTCGCGCTGTGGAATCTCGAGGACCGCGGGACGATGTTCGTCGGCGCCGGCGAGAAAACCTATCAGGGCATGATCATCGGCGAGAACTCCCGGCCCGACGATCTCGACGTCAATCCGATGAAGGCCAAGCAGCTCACAAACGTGCGGGCGTCGGGCAAGGACGAAGCCATCCGCCTCACTCCGCCGCGGCGCCTCACTCTTGAACAGGCGATCGCCTATATCGACAACGACGAACTGGTCGAGGTCACGCCCAAATCGATCCGCCTTCGCAAACAGGTGCTCAACCCGACCTTCCGCAAACGGAAGATCAAGGAGGACGCATAGGGCTCGCACGAGGCGCCCTTCCACCCTCTCGAGTCTCTTGTCGTTCAAAGTTCGCGGATCGCCGACAGAACGTGCGCCAGTCAGACGTTTCGTCCGCGACATCGTGCACCCGGTCGCGCCAATCATGATCCCGCCGGGCGAGCACACACGTCTCGCCCACGGATGGGAGACGAAATCATGGGAATCCGCCTGACCACCGCAAGATCGCGGTATTCGCCGGCGCTCGCGGCCGCGGTGCTCGCGCTCAGCCTGACCGTCCACGCCGCCGCCGCCCAGACCGTCACCTTCGATCAGCTGGATGGATCGGACAATGAGAGCCCGCTCAACTACTATGCCGGCGGCTATGGCTCGCTCGGAACCGGGCCTGGACCGAACTTCGGCATCACATTTTCCTCGAACACCCTCACCGGCTGCGAACTGAGCTCGAACTGCGCCAACACGATCGACGCCAACGAGGCGCCGTCGAGTCCCAACCTGGCCTTTTTCGTCACCGGCCCGGCGATTACGATGGACGTGGCGGGCGGATTTACCCGGGGCGTGTCATTGTACTACAGCGCGCCCAACGAGCCGGGCTATCTCAACGTCTGGAGCGGCGTGGACGACACCGGCGCGCTGCTCGCCTCCGTCGCCCTGCCGATGACCGAAAACGACGGCAACTCCGGATGCATGGGGGCGAATTTCTGCCCCTTTTACTACTTCGCCGCGTCGTTCGCCGGG
>JBDTKQ010000230.1:0-15932 GCA_039935235.1 Caulobacteraceae bacterium | reverse complement strand
AACGCCTCGACCAGCTCGTGCGGCAGGTCGGAGATGAAGCCCACCGTGTCGGACATGATCGCCGGCCGTCCCCCCGGCAGGCGTACCTGCCGCAAGGTCGGATCGAGGGTGGCGAAGAGCATGTCTTTCGCCAGCACTCCGGCGCGGGTGAGGCGGTTGAACAGGGTGGATTTGCCGGCGTTGGTGTAGCCCACGACCGCGATCGCCGGGTACGGGACCTTGGTGCGCGCCTTGCGCTGGAGCGTGCGGGTGCGGCGCACGTCGAGAAGGTCGCGCTTGAGCTTGACGATGCGGTCGAGAAGGAGGCGCCGGTCGGCCTCGATCTGGGTCTCGCCGGGCCCTCCGAGAAAGCCGAAGCCGCCGCGCTGGCGTTCGAGGTGGGTCCACGTCCGCACCAGCCTCGAGCGTTCGTAGTCGAGGCGGGCGAGTTCAACCTGAAGATGGCCTTCCCGGGTGCGCGCCCGGCGGCCGAAGATCTCGAGGATCAGGCCGGTGCGGTCGATGACCTTGACGTTCCACGCTTTTTCCAGATTGCGCTGCTGGATTGGCGTGAGGGCGTCATCGACGACCACCAGATCGATGGCCTCATCGCGGCACACGTCGGCGATCTCGGCCACCTTGCCGCGGCCCAGGAGCGTGGCCGGCGCGGCGCCGCGCAAGGGGACGGCGATCGCGCGGCGCACCGTCAGATCGAGAGCGGCGGCCAGACCGACCGCCTCGGCCAGACGGCTCTCGGGCGACCGAGCCGGCGCGGTCCCTCGCGAGCGGACCGGATGAATGACGAGCGCGGCCAAGGCCGCCTCGCGCCTGTCGATGGTTGCGGATTTCAATCGTCGCCGATCTCGTCGATGGGGGGGTCGTAGAGCTGCACCGGCTGGGCCGGCATGATGGTGGAGATGGCGTGCTTGTAGACCAGTTGCGCCTGGCCGTCGCGCCGCAGAAGGACGCAGAAATTGTCGAACCAGCTGACGACGCCCTGGAGTTTCACGCCGTTGACCAGAAAGATGGTGAGCGGGGTCTTGGTCCGCCGCACGACGTTGAGGAAGGTATCCTGAAGGTTTTGCTTTTTTTCCGTCGCCACGGGTTGATCCCCCTTTTTCTTGGTGTTGCGAGCGGACCCCTGGGTTATCCGGCTGATCCCCGCCTCGCCTCCTCGATATAGAGACGGCGGAGGCGTTTCGCCACGGGGCCGGGGCGACCGCCGCCGACGGTCGCGCCGTCGATGCCGACAACGGGGGTGACCAACGTCCCGGCTCCGGTAATGAAGGCTTCGCGCGCGTCCTTGGCCTCGTCGATGGTGAAGGCCCGCTCCTCGAAGCGAAGGCCCGCCTCGGCCGCCATGCGGATGATCGACAGCCGGGTGACACCGCGCAGGATATTGGCCTGGATATCGCGAGTGCGAAGGGCGCCGGCCTCGTCCACGATCCAGGCATTGCTCGCGGCGCCCTCCGTGACCAATCCCAGATCATCGATGAACCACGCCTCCACCGCGCCGACCGCCTTGGCCGCCTGTTTGGCCAGCACGTTGGGCAGAAGGTTGATCGTCTTGATGTCGCACCGCCCCCACCGGCTCTCGGGCAGGGCGATCACGCGCACTCCGCGCTCGGCCCGCGCCTCCGCTGCGGCGGCGTCGATTGTCCTGGCGGTCATCACCACGGCCGGCCGGGGCGGCGGATCGGGAAAAGGGTGATCGCGCGGGGCGACGCCGCGGGTCACCTGCAGATAAAGCAAGCCATCGCCGATGCGGTTGCGCCGCACGGTCTCGGCGAGGACGACATCGAGCGCCTCGCGGGTCATCGACGGCGGGATCCGCAGTTCCGACAGGCTGCGCGCCAGCCTCGCATGGTGGGCGGCGCTGTCGGCGAGGCGTCCTCCGAAGACGGCCCACACCTCATAGACCCCGTCACCGAACTGATAGCCGCGGTCGTCGATATGCACCGCGGCCTCGGCGTGGCGGCAAAAGCGGCCGTTGACATAGGCGACGCGGCCCATCAGTCGGCCAGGTCCTCGACGACCCTCGCCGCGCCGAAACCGAGGGACTTCAGCTTGCGATGCAGGGCCGAGCGTTCCATCCCGATGAAGGCCGCAGTGCGCGAGATATTGCCGCCGAAGCGCATGATCTGGGCGTCGAGATATTCCTTCTCGAAAAGCTCGCGCGCCTCGCGCAACGGCAGGGCGATGATCCGTTCCGCCCCCAAGCCGCCGGTGGGCGGTGTGGAACTGGCCTCGGGCGGGAGCATGCTGGCGGTGATCGGCTCGGCCGGATCGCCCGCCGCGAGGATGAGGATCCGCTCCACCACATTGCGAAGTTGCCGCACGTTGCCGGGCCACGCCTGAACCTGAAGCGTTGCATACGCATCGTCGGCCAACCGCCGTTTGGGGAGGCCCGAGGCGATGCTCAGGCGGTCGATATAGTAGGAAATCATGGTGGGGATATCCTCGCGCCGCTCGGCGAGTCCGGGCACCCTGAGGGGAACGACATTGAGACGGTGGAAAAGATCCTCGCGAAGGCGCCCGGCGGCGATCTCCACCTGAAGGTCCCGGGAGGTGGACGTGACCACCCGCACGTCCACCTGAACGTCGAGGTCCCCCCCCACCCGGCGGAACCGCTGTTCAACCAATACCCGAAGGATCCGGCTCTGGCTTTCCCGGGGCATGTCGGCGACGTCGTCGAGATAGAGGGTGCCCCCGTGGGCCCGCTCGAACACGCCGATCTTGCGGGGCCGTCCGCCCTCGGCTTCCTCGCCGAAGAGTTCGAGGTCCATGCGTTCGGGCGTCATGCCCGCGGCGCTGATGGCCACGAACTCGCCCTTGGCCCGCGGGCTCGCCGCATGGATCAGCCGCGCGGCGGTTTCCTTGCCCGATCCGGGCGGACCGGAGATGAGGACGCGACTGTTGGCCGGGGCTACCTTGGCGATCATCGAGCGCAGTTGCTGGGCGGCGGCGGAGGACCCCACCATGCCGTCGGGTACGATCGCCTGGGTGCGAAGCCGTCGATTTTCCCGGCGAAGGGTCGACGCCTCGAGCGCCCGCTCCACGAGAAGCAGGAGCCGGTCCGATTTGAACGGCTTTTCGAGAAAATCGTAGGCCCCGCGTTTGATCGAACTGACCGCCGTCTCGATCGTGCCGTGGCCGGAAATCATGATGACCGGCAGGTCCGGATCGAGGCTCTTGACCACGTCCAGCAACTCGAGGCCGTCGAGTCCGCCGCCCTTCATCCAGATGTCGAGCACCACCAGCGAGGGCTTTCGCGCGCGGATCGCCGCGAGCGCGGTTTCCGAATCGCGGGCCGTGCGCACCGCATAGCCGTCGTCGGCTAGGATCCCCGCCACCAGATCGCGGATGTCCGCCTCGTCGTCGACTACAAGAACGTCGCTGGTCATGCACGCACCTTAACATCGCCCTTGGCCGGCGTCGGCGCCGCGACGCCATGGGGAAACGACAAAACCACCTTGGCGCCCGGCGTGCGCGCGGCGTCGGAGAGGGTGAGTTCGCCCCCGTGGTCCTCGAGAATCCGCTTGACGATCGCCAGCCCCAGCCCGGTGCCCTTCTCGCGGGTGGTCACATAGGGCTCGCTCAGGCGATCGCGATCCTTGATCGGCAGGCCGACGCCGTTGTCCTCGATCTCGAAATCGAGGCGGCCGCGGCGGCAAACCAGTCGAACGGCGATTCGTCCGGGCGTCGCGCGCCCGGTCCGCGCGGCCACCGCTTCTCCCGCGTTCTTCAAAACGTTCGCCAGAGCCTGGCCGACGATGGCCGCGTCGCACACGAGGGTGGCCTCGGCCGGCGCCTCGACGATGTCCACGGCAACCCCGGGTTGGGCGACACGCTGCGCGAACACCGCCTTGCGCAAAAGCTCGACTGCGTCGTGGCGATCGAACTTGGGGGTGGGCATCCGGGCGAAGGCGGAGAACTCGTCGACCATCCGGCCGATGTCGCCGACCTGACGGACGATGGTTTCGGTGCAGCGGTCGAAGGTCTCCGGATCGCTGGTTATTTCCGACCGGTATTTGCGCCGCAGCCGTTCGGCCGACAGCTGAATGGGGGTCAGGGGATTCTTGATCTCATGGGCGATCCGCCGGGCCACGTCCCGCCAGGCGGCGTTTCGCTGGGCGGCGACCAGCCGGGTGATATCGTCGAAAGTCAGCACCACCCCCTCGGCGCTGTGGCTGGCGCGCACGCGAAGGCGCCGCGACTCGCCGGCGCGGATCAGATCGACGTCCTCCTCGGCGTCGTCCGCCGCGCGCACCGCGCCGGTGGCCACCGATTCCAGTTCCGGGGCGATGTCCCGCAGCGGCTTTCCCAGGCTCCGCTTCGCATCCAGAACAAGAAGGCGCGCGGCTTGACGATTGACCGCCGAGACGCGGCCGAGGGGGTCGAGGCCGATCACGCCGGCGCTCACCCCCAGAAGCACCGCTTCGGTGAACAGCCGCCGCGATTCGGCGGCGACATGGGCGTCGCGCAGAGCCTCTTGCTGGGCGGCGAGGTCTCCGGTCATGCGATTGAAGGCGCGGGAGAGGACCGCGATCTCTTCGGGGTCGTCCCGGGTATCGACCCGGGCGGAAAGGTCGCCGCCGGCCACGCGGCCCGCCGCCTGCACGAGGCGGGCCACCGGCCCGGCGATGCCGCTCGCCGCCGCCATGCCCAGCCAGACCGCCCCGACCAGCACCAGAAGCACGGTTTCCAGATAGCTCAGGGCGAAGGCGGCCTGGATTCGCGCCCGGCTGGCCTTGGCCTGGCGATAGGCGGCCAGCGAGGCTTCGGTTTCGCGCAGATGGCGGAAGATACCCCGGTCCACCGGCCGTACGACATAGAGATAGGCGTCCGGATAGGCGCGGAGGCGGTAGAGGGCGCGAAAGAGATCCGCCGATTCGAAGGCTCCGACCGAAACGTCCCCCTCGTCCGCCGCTGCGAAGGTGGACGGCGGCGGCGTCAGGAAGGCCGGCGGCCGGACCGGATCGGCCCGCGCCAGCACCCGCCCGTCGCGGTCGACCAGGTAGGCCGCCGCGAAGCCGTTGTCGGTCGCCAGGTCCTTGAGGAAATGGCCGAAGGCCACGGGAGTGTCGGCGAGTGTAGGGGCGGCCTGGTTCAGATCGCGGGCCATCACCGCGACGTGCCGGCCGATGTAGTCCTTCTGTTCGTCGATGTAGGATCGCGCGACCGTGGCGGAGTTTTCCACCACGCTCTGGACCCTTGCGCTGAACCAGTTGTCCACCCCGCGGGTGACCAGAACGCCGAAGAACAGGGCGACGATCACGGCCGGCGCCACCGCCGCCAGAGCGAAAAGGGCGACGAAACGCAGGTGGAGGCGCGCGCCGGCGTCGCTCGACCGGGCGCCGAGCAGTTGCAGCAACCGCCAGCCGAGCAGGGCGGCGAGCGCCAGGATCAGGATGAACCCAAGCCCCAGAAGGGTCAGCACCAACGGGCTGGCGGGTCCGAGCACGCCGCTGAGCCTGGGGGAGGCGCCGAGGAAGACCGAGGCCGCCGTGAGCGCCGCGGCGAGGCCGTATCCGACGCCCATGGCCACCCGCCCGGCGAGCCCGCGGGGTCCCGGGGCGGGCGCCTGGGGGTGATCGGGAGAGAGCGCCATCGGCGAAAGCTATGCCGAACTGTGCCCCAAAATCAACAGTCTTGTGGCCCCCGCGTCACCGGATGGCTCTGACGCCTATCGCGACGGACGAACCTTTTCCATCCCCAGATCCTGCAGGCGTTTGCGCAGCGTATTGCGGTTCAGGCCGAGAATCTCCGCGGCCCGCAACCGGTTGCCCCGGGTGGCGCCGAGGGTCAGGCGGAACAGCGGGCGCTCGATGTCCGCCAACACCCGCTCGTACAGTCCCGTGGGGGGAATGCCGCCGGGCTGTTCCGCGAAATAGGCGCTCAGACGCCGCTCGACGACCGTCTCCAGCGTCGCCGGCCCCTCGCCGCCGGCCGCCGGGAGGCGGTCGGCAAGTTCCCGGTCGACAATTCTCGCGCCGATCGCCGGTTCGGCATAGAGCGCGCAGATCCGGCGCACCAGATTTTCGAGCTCGCGGACATTGCCGGGCCACGGATGGAGCTTGAGTCGCTCGAGGGCGCCCTGGTCGATGGTCTTGGACGGAAGGCCCTCGCGATTTGCCCGCAGAAGGAAGGCCCGGGCGAGGTCGGGAATGTCCTCGGCCCTCTCGCGCAGCGGCGGGAGCCGGATCGAGGCGACGTTCAGGCGGAAATACAGATCCTCGCGAAACAGTCCCTGGGCGATCAGGCTGCGCAGATCGCGGTTGGTGGCCGCGATCACCCTGGCGTCGGGCTTGCGCCTGGTGCGCGGATTGATTGCCGGGTCGATCCCGTCGAACACCCGAAGCAGGCGCGTCTGGGCGTCGAGGGGCATGTCGCCGATTTCGTCGAGGAACAGGGTTCCCCCATCGGCCTCCACCAGCTTGCCGATCTCCCCGTCGCCGCGGCCGAAGAGTTCGCTGTCCACCCGCTCGCGGGGCACCGCGGCGAGGTTGATCGCCACGAACCGTCCATCCCGCCGCCGTCCCAGATCGTGCAGGGCCCGGGCGACGAGTTCCTTGCCCGACCCCGACTCCCCAAGAATGAGCACCGTCAGGTCGGCGCCCACAAGGCGCGAAATCGTACGGTAGACCTCCTGCATCGGCGGCGAGCGGCCGATCAGCGGCAGCGCCTCGTCGCGGACCGCCCGCGCCTGGGCCCTGATCGCCTCCGCGTCCGCGGGGCGAGCGAGGGCGCGGCGGGCGGTCGCGGTCATATCGTCCAGATCGAAGGGCTTGGGCATGTAGTCGAACACCCCGACCTCGGCGGCGTTGACCGCGGTCAGCAGGGTATTTTGGGCGCTCATCACGATCACCGGCAGATTGGGTCGGAGCTTGCGGATGTGGGGAAGCACATCGAACACGTTCTCGTCGGGCATGATCACATCGGTGATCACCAGATCGCCGTCGCCGTCGGTGACCCATTTGAGCAGGGTGGCCGCATTCCCCGTGGCCCGAACCTGATAGCCCAGCCGGGAAAACGCCTGCGACAGCACGAGGCGAATCGAGGCGTCGTCGTCGGCGATGAGTATTTTCTGACCGGCGGCGTTCATCGGACGACCTCGGCGGCCAGATGGGCGGGAACCACCGGCAGGAAAACGCGGAAGGTCGTCCGTCCCGGCTCGGACTCGAAATCGATCAGCCCGCCGTGGGCGGTCACGAGCTTGGCGACCACGGCCAGGCCGAGGCCGACGCCCTGAGCCTTGGTGGTGACGAATGGCTCGAAGAGATGGTCGCGCAGGCGGCCGGCCACCCCGGGACCATTGTCGCTCACCCTCACTTCCAGCGGGGCTCCATGAGCGACCTGCCCTTCGCCGCCACGAACGCGGACGCCATGGCGGTATGCGGTGGAGACCGCGATCTCTCCGCGGCCGTCGCCGCGCGCGTGGGCCGCCTCGGCCGCGTTCTTCGCCAGGTTGAGAAAAATCTGGATGAGTTGATCCTCCTCGCCCCACACTGGCGGGAGCGAGGGATCGTAGCGCTCGAGTACCGCCAGACCCTCGGCCACGCCCGTGGCGGTGAGCGCCCGAACCCGGTCGAGAACCCGGTGGATGTTGACCGCGGTCCGCGCGGGGGGCGCGTCGTCGGCGAAGGCTTCCATCCGGTCGATCAGCCGGCGCACCCGGTCGGTCTCGTCGACGATCAGCTGGGCGAGAGGCGCGTCTTCCGTCGGAGCGCCGGCCTTGAGCAGTTGCGCGGCCCCGCGGATTCCGGCCAGCGGGTTCTTGATCTCGTGAGCCAGCATGTGCGCCAGGCCCGCCACCGAGCGGTGACCGGCGGCTTCGGCGGATCCATCCGCTCCGTAGATCCGACCGCGAGGACGCAAGGTAAGAAGGATCGCGCCGTCCGGCAGAGGGGTGGCCGCGGCGTCGGTCACGAAAGCGGGCTGGCCGAACATGGCGATCTCGATCGCGCGCACGCGCACCGCGGCCTTTTCGCTCCGGCATCGGCCGATCAGGCAAACCAGACCGCAGTCCGCGGGCAGAGCGGCGGTCAGTCGACCGCGGGCCAGAAGCGCGAGGCTCTGACCGAAAAGGGTCTCCGCCGCCTCGTTCACCGCCACGAGACTGTCGTCGGCGTCCAGCACGAGCGCCGGCTCCGGACCGATCTCGAACGCCGCGGCCTTCAGGGCGGCGAGCCGCGGGTCCGCCATGCCGTGGCCGATGTTCACGCCGCCAGCCTCGACTCGCCGGCGGTCCACAGCGCGATCAGAGCCGTCGCGATCGCTCCCGGCGCATCCATTCGGCACAGCCGCGCTCGGGCCTCGCGTCGGAGCGCCGCCTCGGCCGGCCACGGCGCCGCGTCGATATAGGCCGCCAGATGCTTGCGAAACGCCCGGGTCCCGAGTGTGTCGCCGTAGAACCGCAGACTCGCGCCGAAATGATCCAGCACGATTCCCAGACGGCGCTCGCGATCGGGCGACGCGAAGGGTTCCGCCGCCAGGTCCGCCGCCACCTCCGCGGCCAGCCACGGACGACCGGTGGCCGCCCGGCCGATCATCACCCCGGCGGCCCCCGACTGGCGCAGCGCCGTACGGGCGGAGGCGGCATCGCGAATATCGCCGTTGACCACCACCGGTATGTCGACGGCCTCCACCACCTCGCGCACCGCCAGCCAGTCCGCCGCGCCCGCGTAGAACTGGGACCGGGTTCGTCCGTGAACGGTGACCGCGCTCGCGCCGGCGTCCCGCGCCACCGCGGCGAGCTCCGGAGCGTTGCGGTCGGCGTCGTCCCAGCCGAGGCGCATCTTCACCGTCACCGGGACGTCGACCGCGTCGACCACGGCCGCCACCACGGCCCGGGCATTGTCCGGCTCGCGCATCAGCGCCGAGCCGCAGAGCACCCCGGTCACGGACTTGGCCGGGCAGCCGAAGTTGAGATCGATGACCCGCGCGCCCGCCGCCCGCGCCAGCCGCGCGCCCCGGGCCAGCCAGTGGGGGTCATGACCGACGAGCTGAACCACCATCCTCGTCGCGCCCGATCCGATCGCCGCGCGCCGCACCACCTCGGGCCGGGTTTCGGCGAACGCCGCGCATGCGACCATCTCGGTGGCGACATAGAGCGCGCCCAGCCGCGTGGCCGTTTGGCGGAACGGCAAATCCGATATACCGGTCATCGGCGCGATCCAGACCCTCCCGGTCACCGCCGCCGCGCCGAGCCCAAGGTCGATGCCCAATTTATGATCAGTTTTCACGCCCAAATTCTAGGCAATTTGCGCGGCGGGGTAAAGCGCCCGCGAACCAGCGAGCCGATCGCGCCTTGACGGCGTTCAGCGCCATCGTCGTCGCCGGAGGCTCAGGCGCCCGGGCGGGTCCCGGCGGCGCCAAGCAGTGGCGCCGAGTGGCGGGCAGGCCGGTGATCCGTTGGAGCGTGGAGGGCCTTTTGGCCGCCGGCGCCGACCGGGTCGTCGCGGTCATTCCCGCCGGCGACGAGGCCCTCGCGGCTGAGGCCCTCGCCGGCCTTCCCCGCTGGAGCCTCGCGACCGGCGGCGCCGTCCGCGCCCGCTCGGTGATCTCGGGGCTCGAGGCGCTCGCCGCGGAAGACGACGAGATCGTCCTCGTCCACGACGCCGCCCGTCCCTTCGTCGGCGCCCGCCATGTCGCGCCGTTACTCGCGGCGCTGGAGCGCGCGGAGGGCGCCGCGCCCGGGCTGCCGATGGCCGACACGGTCAAGCGCCTCGATCAAGCGAGCGGCGCGGTATCCACGGCGTCGCGCGACGGCCTGTGGCGGGCGCAGACGCCGCAAGCCTTTCGGTTCGGGCGCCTTTCGTCCGCATACCGCGCATGGCCGGCGGACGAGACACCCACCGACGACGCCGCGGTGGTCGAGCGGGCCGGCGGCCGTGTGGTCCTCACGCCCGGCGATCCGATGCTGATGAAACTCACCTGGCCGGAGGACTTCGCCATGGCCGAGGCGCTCGCCCGCGCCGCCCGCGTCACGCGGATTGGCCAGGGGTTCGACGCCCACCGCTTCGGGCCGGGCGAGGCGGTGTGGCTCTGCGGGGTGAGGATCGCCCACGACCGGGCGCTGATCGGCCACTCCGACGCCGACGCCGGGCTCCACGCCGTCACCGACGCCCTGCTCGGGGCGATCGGGGAAGGCGACATCGGCGATCATTTCCCGCCCACCGATCCGCGATGGAGAGGCGCCGCCTCGGACGTCTTCCTGACACATGCCGCCGGGCTGATCGCCGCGCGGGGCGGCCGGGTGATCAATGTCGATGTCACCCTGATCTGCGAGGCTCCGAAGATCAAACCGCACCGCCCGGCCATGCGCGAGCGCCTCGCCGATATCCTCGGCATCGCCCTGGACCGGGTGAGCATCAAGGCGACGACAACCGAGGGCATGGGATTTTGCGGTCGCGGCGAAGGCCTCGCCGCTCAAGCCGTGGCCTGCGTCGAGACGGGCGCCTGAACGGGACCGGGTCACCCCCCTCAATCCGCCTCATCCCAAAGCCGACTAGAGCCTGATGCGTTTGCACGGAACAGATGCAAGCGCTGAATCAGGCTCTACACGCTTGAATCCAGAGCAAATTATCCCCGTTCAGATGATTCCATCTGAAAGGGGTTTGCTCTAGGGTGCCGACCGATCCGCAATGAAAGCCGCCCATGTTCTCGCTCGAGATCGACACCCTCGCCCGCCTGGTCATCGACGACGCCCGAGAGCGGTCGTTGCGCATCGTCACCGCCGAGAGCTGTACCGGCGGACTGGTGGCGGCGGCGCTTTGCGCCATCCCCGGCGCCTCCGATGTCTTCGAACGCGGCTTCGTCGCCTATACCAACCGCGCCAAACAGGAGCTGCTCGGGGTCTCGGGCGACCTGATCGCCGATCTGGGCGCGGTTTCCGAGCCCATCGCCCGGATGATGGCGGAGGGGGCGCTGGAGCACTCCCACGCCCACCTCGCGGTCGCCACCACCGGCGTGGCGGGACCCGGCGGGGGGACGCCGATGAGGCCCGTGGGCACGGTCCACCTCGCCACCGCCCGCGCCAACCAGTCGGTGCATCACCAGATCGAGGTGTTCGACCTCGACACCCGCTGGGAAATCCAGATGGCGACCGTGCAAATGGCGCTCGAAATGCTCCGCGAGCGGCTACGGTAGTCTGCCTCGACGGCGATCAGGCGGCGAGTGCGCGCCCGCGTTGGCGAAGTCCCGCTCCAATCGCCGCGAAGCCGATCAGCATCATCGCCCAGCTCGCGGGCTCCGGCACGCCGCCGCCCGCCAGAATGCTGAAGCTGTCGAGACCCAGATCATCGCCGCCGGGAAACTCGATCGCCAGATCCTTCACCTGGAAAGTCACCGAAGAGGCGGTCGCCACGAACGTGTCGGTGTAGTGACCCCAACTCGTCCAGTAGCTCCCCGACGACGGGGCGGTGAAGTTCTGCGCGGCGGTGGATGAGCCGCTGAGGAATGAGACCTCCCCGACGGCGCAGCAACCGAGCTCGGAAGCGAGAGCAAAGGTTAGATTGTAGGTCTGTCCGGACGTGAGGCCGTTCACCGTCTGCTGGACCGTATAGTCCTTGCCGGTGCCGACCTCGCCGAGGATAAACCACTGATTGCCGGTGTCAGCGGGACCGGCATTGTATTGATTGCCGTTCTGGAGCCCCCAGGGATAGATCCCGTCGCCGGCGGGAATGAACCAGCCGGTGACATCGTTGCCGATCAGGCCGAGGCGCTGGCCGCCGCC
Organism: Caulobacteraceae bacterium; assembly: GCA_039935235.1. Lineage (GTDB taxonomy): Bacteria > Pseudomonadota > Alphaproteobacteria > Caulobacterales > Caulobacteraceae > Acaudatibacter. Next base: position 4,216 of record JBDTKQ010000230.1, on the reverse strand, counting down.
GCCGGTGCCGAAATCGTCCGCCTCGAAACTGCCGTTGACCACCAGCTCGGTGGCGTTCGCCGCCAAAGGCGCGGCGCTGACCGCGAGGGTTGACGCCGCAAGGGAGCCAAAAGCGAGGAAACCACTGAGCCTACGCGACATGGTCAAGTCCTCCGAGGCGCAACCGAGCGGATGCCGGTTCGCGCGAACCGGAAGCTATGACACAAATTTAGGGCAGCGCAAGTCAGAAAGTGGCCTTCGTGCGGCGAAATCCGGGCGCTCCCGACCCGCAGTTTACCCGTAGAGCGCCCGCGCGCGATCCTCGAAGGCGGCGATCAGGCGTTCGGCGGCGCCGTGGAAATTGGCCCCGAGGATCTTGTCGAGGAGGCGGGAGCCGAACTCGAATTCGATCTCGAAATCGAGGACCGCGCCGCCGTGCCGTTCCGCGAACCGCCAGTGGTTGACGAGCGTGCGGAACGGGCCGCTGATCAGGTCGGCGTGGATCGTCATGGCGGGCCGGTCGAGGGTCACCCGGGTACCGAAGCGCTCACGGACAATGGAAAAGCCCACCGCCGCCTCGGCGTCGAAGACGGTGACCCCCTTCTCCGCCTCGCGCCGGTTCCACGTGCGCATGGCCGTCACCCAGCGGACGAACTGGGGGTAGCGGTCCACATCCGCGACGAGGTCGAAAAGCTGCTCCGGGGTATAGGGCAGGTGGCGCGTCAGGGCGTGGCGCAAACGCGCGGATCTAGGCCGCCGTCGCCCGGGCGAGGCGGGCGGCGCGGAGGCGGGCGAAGTCCTCTCCGGCGTGATGCGACGAGCGTGTCAACGGACTGGCCGACACCATCAAGAACCCCTTTGCGCGTGCGAGAATCTCCAGGGCGGCGAATTCCTCGGGGGGGATGAACCGATCCACCGGGGCGTGCTTGCGGGTGGGCTGGAGATACTGGCCGATGGTGATGAAATCGACGCCCGCCGAGCGCATGTCATCCATCGTCTGGCCGACTTCCGGCCGGGTTTCCCCAAGGCCGACCATCAGGCCGGACTTGGTGAACTGATCGGGAAAAACCTCCTTCGCCCGCTCGAGCAGACGAAGCGAGTGATAGTAGCGGGCGCCCGGCCGGATCGTCGGATAGAGGCGGGGCACCGTTTCCAGATTGTGGTTGAAGACGTCGGGCCGCGCGGCGATCACCGTCTCCGCCGCCGCCACCGGCTTTCTCAGGAAATCGGGCGTCAGGATCTCGACGGTCACCCCGGGCGCCGCGGAGCGGATCGCCCGCACGGTCGCCGCGAAATGAGCCGCGCCGCCATCGGCAAGATCGTCCCGGTCCACCGAGGTGACGACCACATGCCTCAGCCCCATGGTCGCTACGGCTCGGCCCACGCGCGCCGGCTCGGTGGGATCGAGAGGCCCGGGAAGTCCTGTGGCCACGTTGCAGAAGGCGCACGCCCGCGTGCAGATCTCGCCCATGATCATCATGGTGGCGTGCGACTTGCTCCAGCACTCGCCGATGTTCGGACAGGCGGCTTCCTCACAGACCGTGACCAGGCCGTGCGCCTTCACGATCCGGCGTGTCTCGTGGTAGCCCGACGATCCGGGCGCGCGCACGCGCAGCCATGGCGGCTTGGCGAGAACCGGGGTGTCCGCCCTCGCCTGCTTCTCGGGGTGGCGCGAGGCGCGGGCCGCAACCCTGTCGATCACCGTGATCATGACGTCTAGATCGGCGGTCTTGGCCTTCGGATCAAGCGCCTTGGCCGCGGAGCGCCGCGCCTGTAGCGTCGCGGCCCCTCGCGCGTCCCCAGAATCACCGCCACGGAGACCACCGCCTCATGGCGACCGCTTTCGATCCCGCCCAGTCCGACCGCACCCTTTTCGACGCCCTTCTGGATGCCGCCCACCGGTTCGGACCCAAAAAGCCGATCCTCGAGGATCAGGAGCGAAAACCGCTCAGCTATGTCGATGTGATTCGCGCCGCCTTCGCGCTCGGTCGGAAGCTCACGCGCCTGACCTCGCGGGGGGAGAACGTCGGCATGCTTCTGCCCTCGAGCAGCGCCGCGGCGGTGACATTCTTCGCCCTCCACGCCTTCGGTCGGGTGCCGACCATGCTCAATTTCACCGCCGGCATCCGCAATCTGAAAGCCGCCGTGAAACTCGCCGGCGTCAAGCGTGTGCTCACCTCGCACCGGTTCATCGATCAGGGCAAGCTGCACGATCTGGTGGACGCCCTCGAGGCCAGTTGCCAGATCACCTATCTCGAAGACCTGCGCAAAACCATCGGGACCGCCGACCGGCTCGTCGCCCTGGCCGGCCAGGTTTTCGCGCGTCAGGCGCGCACGCGGACCCGGCCGTCCGATCCGGGCGTCGTGCTGTTCACCTCGGGGAGCTTCGGGGCCCCGAGGGCGGTGGTCCTCAGTCAGTCGAACCTGATCGCCAACGTCCGCCAGACCGCCGCCCACATCGATCTCGACCCGGACTGGGTGATGTTCAATCCCCTGCCGGTGTTTCACTGTTTCGGCCTCACCGGCGGGGTTCTCCTGCCCATGTTCACCGGCATGAAGGCCTTTCAGTATCCGAGCCCCCTCCACGTGAAGGTCATCCCGCCACTGATCGCCGACTGTGGCGCGAGCATCCTTTTGGCTACCGACACCTTCGTCAATCAGTACGCCCGCGCCGCCGAAGCGCGCGAGCTTTCCGGTTTGAAGTTCATCGTCTGCGGGGCGGAAAAGGTGCGCGAGGAGACCCACAACCTGATCGCCGAGCGGGCCGGGCCGATCCCGGTTCTCGAAGGCTACGGGGCCACCGAGGCGTCGCCGGTGATCGCGGTCAATACGCCGACGGACAATCGCCGCGGCACCGTGGGCGGTCTGTTGCCCGGCATCCAGACCCGCCTCGAATCGGTGGACGGGATTCACCGCGGCGGCAGGCTCTTCGTCCGGGGTCCCAATGTGATGAGTGGCTATCTCGACGCCGACGGGGTCCTTGAGCCGCCGGTGGACGGCTGGCACGATACCGGCGACGTGGTGGAGATCACCGACGACGGCTGGATCACCATCCTGGGGCGCGTCAAGCGGTTCGCCAAGATCGGCGGCGAGATGGTCTCGCTCACCGCCGCGGAAGACCTGGCGACCGGTCTTTGGCCCGACGCGCGGCATGCGGTGATCTCCCTTCCCGACCGGAAGAAGGGCGAACGGCTGGTTCTCGTCACCGATCGGCGGGACGCGGAAGTCGGCGGCTTGGTGGCCCACGCGCAAACCGCCGGCGCGCCGGAACTCACCGTGCCCCGGCGGATCGTCAAGGTCTTCGAGGTGCCGGTCCTCGGGTCGGGCAAGACAGACTATGTCGCGGTCCAGCGCATGGCCGAGACCGAGGTCCGGGAGGGGTGACCCTCGGTTGCGCCCGAGCCGGGGAACACGGGAACCCGCGGCGTCGTTTCACCTCCGCGCAAGACTTGGGGCGTGCACGGAGCGTCGTCCAATGGCCGCTACCTCGACCACGGTCACGGCCGGTGATGGACTGATCGGCGCGGTGGGGGGCGAAATCCACCGGCTGGCGACGCTTCACCCCCGCCGAAGCGTCGTCAAGAGGCGATGGCCGTCGGGATCCGCCATCGGTCCGCCGCCTTCGTCGGCCTCGAACACCAGCCGGGAGGCGGCGATGTCGCCGTCCGCGATCCGCCCGATCGCCGGGCGGCCTCCGGGCGGTTGGCTGTAGCACAGCAGTTCCACGTGGGGCCCATTTCGGCCCGCCGGCGACAAGGCGGTGACCTCGACCACCGGATCGGGGAGGTCGTCGAGTCGAGACTGGGCGGATCCGCGATTGAGGGTGCGCTCGCTCACCGCAAGGCCGAGTCTTTGGCCGTAGAAGCGCACGCTCGCGGCGGTGTCCGCCACCGCGATCGCTGAATGATCGACCCCGAGGATCAGGCGCCCCTCCGCCGGCCGAGCCCAACGCTCCGGCGCGGCGCCGAGGGGAAAGGAGAGGAACTCGAGGGGGTGGCCATCGGGATCGCGAAATTTGAAGGCGGTCACTCCACCGTCCCCGGGTGGCAGTTTCTGGGCTCCGCCCGTGCCGATGGCGTCGATCGGACCGGCGGCGGCGAGACGTTTCATCGCCCCGCTCATGTCGGCGGTCACCACGGCGAAATGCTGGAACCACAGATCGTTCGACCGGCTCGCGGGGGGATAAGGCGCCGCTCCCAGCCGCGCCACAACGAGCCACAATCGCCAGTCGCCGAGA
>JBDTKQ010000229.1:0-11130 GCA_039935235.1 Caulobacteraceae bacterium | reverse complement strand
CGTCGCGGCGGCCAAGGCCGGGACCGGCGCCCCGGGGACGGACAAGGACCGGGTCGATATCGATCTGCCCGGCATTCATATCCACGCCAACGGCAACGACGACGCCACGGTTCAGATCGCCGGCGCCCGGGTCGGCGGCGACGCCGTCTCGGTGAGCGACCAGAACGGCCGTTCGCGGGCGACGGTCGCCAAGCCGGGCGTCTCGGTGTTCGCCCGCGACAATGGGGCCGAGGTCCGGGTCGATGAGCCGGGCTCGGGGATCCGGCGCTCGTTCATTCTAGCCTCAGACAATCCGGGGCCCAATGGCTACAAGACGGTCGGCTATGAAGCGCGCGGGCCGGCCGGCGGCCCTCTGGTCGTCGCCTCCGCGAAGGCGAAATCGGATGACGACTTGAAAGGCGACATGCGCGACCTGCTGCGCCTGAACGTGGGCGGCTAAAGCCGGACGCCCCTCCGTCACGGCGCAATCAAAAGCGCCGCGCCACCTCCCCGCTAAGCAAGGGAGGAAAAAATAGCGGCTGCCTCGCCCATTCCTCCCCTGTCCTCTTACGGGGGAGGTGGCGCGCGATGCCCTTCGCATCGCGTGACGGAGGGGGCGTCGGGACGCGTCAAACCGCCCCTAAACCCCCGCCACCTCCACCACCTTGTAGGTCAGGGGGCGGCCGTCCTCGTCGGTGACGGTCACATATTCGCCGACCGCGAAGCGATGTTCCCCAAGGCGATAGACCGGCTCGTCCTCGACGAAATCGGCGTCCTCGTAGTCGAAGAACCAGCGGGCGCCGCGGCGGATCAGCCGCCCGTCGACCGCGTCCTCGTCCGGCGCGAACCGCCGCACCACGCACGCATCCTTGGATTTCGCGTAGGCCGCCGCGTCCAGCCGCCCGTCCGCGGTGAGCGGCGCGGCGAGGCTGTAGCCGCGATGGTCGTCGCCCCCCGCGAACTCGGTTCCAGGATTGCGGGCGAGACGCATGACAATACGCGAAAGAGACATGGGAACTCCGAGATCCTGGGATCAATGTGAAAGGAAGAGCGACGGGTGTTCGGCGTTAAGAAAGGACCGTGTGGCCCCGCCGAACATGAACTCCTGCAGTCGCGGGTGGCCGAACGCCCCGGCGACGAGAATCTCCGCGCCCAGCGCCTGCGCCGCCTTGATCAGGACAGGCGCGGGGTCCCCCGATCCGTCGAGAACCTGGACCTCCGCCGTCACCCCCCGGGCGGCGAGGAAATCTTGCAGCCGGGCGGGGTCGGACTTGCGCGACGAGGCGCCCGGGACGGTCAGCGTGACCACCCGCGAGGCCTTTTGCAAGAGCGGCAGGGCGGTGCGCATCGCGCGGCTGGCCTCCTTTCCGCCGTCCCACGCGAGGGCGACGATCCCACCCGCCCTCAGTCCCTCGCGGGCCACGATCGTGGGGCGTTGCTCATCGGCGACGATCTGCTGGAAGGCCTCCGAAAGGGCGCCCCTGCCACGCGCCGAGCCGTCGTCGAACACCACCACGTCCGACAGCCGCCCTTCCATGGCGAACGCCGCCCACACCGGCGACTTGAGAGCGATGAAGCTCTTGCGGCCATAGGGGCACGCGTCGACCAGAGCCCGGGCGGCCCTCTCCCCCTCCTCCGTCGCCTCACGAATGCTCTCCACCGCCCGCGCCTGGATCCCGCCCATGAAACCGTCGCCCATCCATGGGATCAGATCGGCGATATCGGCCGGGGCATGAACGCAGGCCAATTCCGCGCCGAAGGCCTCGGCCAGCGCCGCGGCGGCGGCGACGACCCGACGGTCCCGCTCGCCGCCCGACAGCGGGGCCATGATTCGCGCCCAGTCCATCGTCTTGCCACTCCACAATTCCGCGATGGATCCAAGTCGGCGCCGGGGCGCGGCCTTGTCAAGCTCGCTCGACCCGGCGCAGTCTGGTCAATGCGCCTTGAACCCGGATGTTCCCTCGCCTACCCCAACGCCAAGGTTCGGCGCGAACGAGGAGCCCTGTGGATGGATTTCGCGCGCAAGCTCTCGCGAGCCTGGCGGTCATCGGAGAGCCGGCTGTGCGTGGGCCTCGATCCCGTCCTCGCCCGCCTCCCGGCCGACCTCGCCGCCGAATCACGCCCGATCCTCGCCTTCAACAAACGGATTGTCGATCTGGTGGGCGATCTCGTCTGCGCCTTCAAGCCGCAGCACGCCCATCACGCGGCGGAGGGAGCGGAGGAGGAACTCGCGGAGACCATCGCCTATATCCGGCGCCGGCGACCGGACGCCCTCGTAATCCTGGACGGCAAGCGCGGGGACATCGGCTCGACCGCGCGAATGTACGCCCGCGAGGCCTTCGAGCGCTATGACGCCGACGCGGTGACGGTCAATCCGTTCATGGGCGACGCGGCGGTACTCCCTGTCCTCGAGCGGCCCGACCGCGGCGCGGTGGTCCTGTGCCGAACGACCAATCCCGACGCCGCGCGCATTCAGGGTTTGGACGTGGGCGGTCAGCCCCTCTTCGCGGCGATCGCGCAGCGGGCCGAAACCGTGTGGAACGCACGCGGCAACGTCATGCTGGTGGTGGGGGCGACCGCGCCGGCGGACATGGCGATCGCGCGCGCCGCCGCACCGTCTCTCGCCTTCCTCGTCCCGGGGATCGGCGAACAGGGTGGGTCGGTAGAGGCGGTGCTCGCCGCCGGTCGCCGGTCCGACGGCGGGGGGCTGATCGTCTCGGCCTCGCGCTCGATCCTCTACGCCGGCGACGCGGCGGCCATCCGATGGGCGGCGAAAGATGCTCGCGACCGCCTGTCGCCGATCGTGGCCGGCTGAACCGATGGCCCGGGTCCCGCGCCCCCAACGCGGCGCCGAGGCCGACCGGCGCGCGTGGCAGCGGATGCTGTCGGGCCGCCGCCTCGACCTCCTGGACCCCTCGCCGATGGATATCGAGATCGAGGATATCGCCCACGGCCTTGCCCGCGTCGCCCGATGGAATGGCCAGACCACGGGCGCCCACGCCTTTTCCGTGGCCCAGCACTCGGTGATCGTCGAGGAGATCGCCGCCCACATGCGCCCGGGCCTGAACCCGCGCTGGCGCCTCGCCGCCCTGCTGCACGACGCCGCCGAATATGTGATCGGCGATATGATATCCCCGTTCAAGGCCGCCCTGGGCCTCGACTACCGCGTCTTCGAGGACCGGCTGGAGGCGGCGATCCATGTTCGTTTCGGCCTGCCGGCCCACAGTCCGACCGACGTCGCGAGGCTGATCAAGACGGCCGATCGGGCGTGCGCCTTTCTCGAGGCGACTCAGCTCGCCGGCTTCGCCCACGGAGAGGCGATCGAGATTTTCGGGCCGCCGCCGCGCGGCTACACCCACACCATCGAGCCGCAGGCGCCAGGCGAGGCGCACGCGCGCTACGTCCAGAGGTTCCACGTCCTGTCCGAAGCAGCCGGTTTCGCCGGCGTCGCCGCCGCTTTCGATACCGAATGAGCCTTCCGGTCGTCATCGGTCTGTCGGCGGTGGTTGTCGCCCTGCGCGGGACCGAGGCGTGCGTCCTCACCGTTCGGCCGCGCGACGCCTCGACCGAGCGCACCTCGACCCTCGAGGGCCTCCCCTTCGGACCCTTCGATCCGACCGAACACCGCACCTTCGAGCTCGCGTTGCGCGAATTCGTCACCCGTCAGACGCGATTTGACCTGGGTTATGTCGAGCAGCTCTACACCTTCGGCGACAAAGGTCGCGACGCCCCCCTGGCCGACGTCGGCGCCGGCGCCGCGCGGGTGATCTCGGTGGGCTATCTGGCCCTTGCTCCGGTGGCCATGGAAACCCAGGCGCCCGAAACCGCATGGGCGCCGTGGCGGCGGTATTTTCCGTGGGAAGACTGGCGCGCCGGCCGCCCACCGCTGATCGACGCGGTCATTGCCCCCGCTCTCGAAAAATGGAGCGGCCGATCCGAAGCGCGGCGCAGCCGGGCCCGCCTTCACTTTGCCCTCGAAGGCTCCCCATGGAACGAGGAGCGGGTGCTCGAACGCTATGAATTGCTGTATGAGGCGGGCCTCGCTCCCGAGGCCGCCCGGGACCGCGACCGGGCCCAAGGCGGGGCGCCGGCGGAGCCGCGGGCGCTCACCGCCGCGCTCGGCGAGCCGATGATCTCGGACCACCGACGGATTCTCGCCACCGGCCTCGGCCGGCTGCGGGGAAAGATGAAATATCGTCCCGTTGCGTTTGAACTGATAAGCGAAACCTTCACTCTATCGGCGCTGCAACGGACGGTCGAGGCGGTGGCCGGGGTCGCCCTCCACAAGCAGAACTTCCGCCGGGTGGTTGAGCGCACCTCTCTGGTGGAAGGCGTCGGCCGGATGGACGCCGACACCGGGGGTCGCCCGGCCGAACTCTTCCGCTTCCGCCGCGATCTGCTGGCCGCCCGACCGGCGTCCGGGCTGTCGCTGCCCCTGCTGCGCGACTAAGCGCGCCGCCCCGACGGCGCGCGAACGTGCTATCCCCCGCGCTTAGATCGTCTTCGGAGAGAACCCGTTGCCCCAGGCCGTCATCGCCGCGACCGGCCTCTACACACCGCCCCACGTCCTTGCGAACGCCGAATTGGTCGAAAGTTTCAACGCCTACGTGGCGAACGCCAATCGGGAGAATGCCGCCGCCATCGAGTCCGGCGCGGTCGAGGCGCTCGTCCCCTCCTCGGTTGAATTCGTCGAGAAGGCTTCCGGGATCAAGTCGCGCTATGTCGTGGAGAAATCCGGGATCGTCGATCCGGCGATCATGCGCCCGGTGATCGCCGAGCGGCCGAACGAGGAGATTTCCATCCTCGCCGAGATCGCGGTGGCCGCGACCCGCGACGCCCTCGCCCTCTGGGACAAGCCGGCCTCGGCCATCGGGGCGGTGATCTGCGCTGCGTCCAACATGCAGCGCGCCTACCCCGCCATGGCCGTGGAAGTTCAAGCGGCGCTGGGACTGGGCGGTTTTGCCTTCGATATGAACGTCGCCTGTTCCTCGGCCACCTTCGGGATCAAGACCGCGGCCGACTATGTGGCGGGAGGCGACGTCGGCGCCGTCCTCATGGTCAATCCGGAGATCACCTCCGGCCACCTCAATTACCGTGATCGCGACAGCCACTTCATCTTCGGCGACGTCGCCACCGCCGTCATCGTCGAGGCGGCGGACGAGGCGGCGGGCGGGTGGGACATAGTCGGGACCCGCCTGAAAACCCAATTCTCCAACAATATCCGCAACAATTTCGGCTTTCTCAATCGCTGCGCACCGGAGGGGATCGGCGCGCGGGACAAGCTCTTCGTTCAGGAAGGTCGCAAGGTTTTCCGTGAGGTCGTGCCCATGGTCGCCGAAATGATCCTCGCCCATGCCGCCGACCTCGGCATCGAGCCGTCCGCGCTCAAACGCCTGTGGCTTCACCAGGCCAACATCAACATGAACGAATTGATCGCCCGCCGCGTGCTCGGCCGTGAGCCGGACGTGCGAGAAAACCCGATCATTCTCGACGAGTTCGCCAACACCAGTTCCGCCGGCTCGATCATCGCTTTCCACCGGACGAACGCGGATTTCGCGAAGGACGAAACCGGACTGATCTGCTCTTTTGGCGCCGGCTATTCGGCGGGAACGGTGTTCGTGAGAAAACGGTAGTCTAAAGGTAGGCCCACGCCGCGATCGCGCAGCCCGCCGCCGTCAGCGCCAATGCCGTGAACCAAGGCCAGCGCCGGTGGAGAATGATGGCGAGCGTGGCGATGGCGATGGCCATGTGCAGCAAGGTCGAGGCTATGGTCAGCCGGCCGTGACGCTTTTCGTGGACCTCGGCCTCTTCGCCTCGGGCGTCACGCGCGGCCTCGAACCCCTTGGCCTGTTTCTGGATAGCGGCCTGTTCGGCGCCGTTCTTGTCGGCGACCTTGGCATAGGCCGCCGCGTTGGGACCCGATTGGCCGGCGGCGATGGTGTAAAGATTCTTCTTCATGCTCTTGGCTTGATAGAAGTTCCACGCGTCCGTAGCCTTGTTCTGCTCCAGCACCGCCTCGTTCTTGGTGACGATCGCCCTGTCGCCCTCGGTGGTCTCGAGGCTGGCTCCGATCGCCGCCACCACGGCGAGCACGGCGATGGTGAGAGTGACTTGCGAGAGGAGCGGATCCTTGCGTTCGATGGCCTCGGCCGCGCGCTCGGCGCCCTCCCGGGACTCCAGTTCCTCGAACGGGGACTCACCCATCGCTCGGCGCCGTGTTGAGGGTGGCTTGAGCGGCCGCGAGCCGGGCGATGGGCACGCGGTAGGCCGAGCAGCTTACGTAGTCGAGGCCGAGACTCTCGCAAAAGGCGATCGACGCCGGGTCGCCGCCGTGTTCGCCACATATGCCGAGTTTGACGTCGGGCCGGGCCGCGCGGCCCCGTTCCGCCGCCAGGGCGATCAGCGCGCCGACGCCTTCGACATCGATCGAAACGAAGGGGTCCTTCTCGAAAATGCCCTTGTCGATATAGGCGTTGAGAAAGCGCCCCGAATCGTCGCGGCTGATGCCGAAGGTTGTCTGGGTCAAGTCGTTGGTGCCGAAGGAGAAAAACTCCGCGTTCGCGGCCAGGTCGCCGGCACACAATGCGGCGCGTGGGAGCTCGATCATCACCCCGACGCTATAGGCGATGGTCTGGCCGCGCTCGGCCATCACTTGGGCGGCGACCCGGTCGGTGAGGGCTTTGAGGAAAGCCATTTCCTCCGCCTTGGAGACAAGCGGGTGCATGATCTCCGGGCGCGGTGAGGCTTTGCCCGAGGCGGCGACCTCGCAGGCCGCCTCGACGATCGCGCGGACCTGCATCTCGTAGATTTCAGGGAAGGACACGCCGAGCCGACACCCGCGATGCCCGAGCATGGGGTTAGTTTCGCGCAACTCGCCCGCGCGGCGCAGGAGCTTGGCCGCGTCGAGGCCGGTGGCCCGCGCCACCGCGGCGAGATCTTCCTCGTTGTGCGGCAGGAACTCATGCAGAGGCGGGTCGAGCAGGCGGAATGTAACTGGCAACCCGTCCATGATGTTGAGAAGTTCGACGAAATCATTCTTCTGCATGGGCAATATCTTGGCCAGCGCCGCCCTGCGCCCGGTCTCGTCGTCGGCGAGGATCATCTCACGTACGGCGGCGATGCGGATCTCGTCGAAGAACATGTGTTCGGTGCGCACCAAGCCTATCCCCTCGGCGCCGAACTGCCGGGCGGTGCGGGCGTCGAGGGCGGTCTCGGCGTTGGCCCTCACCTTCAGCCGGCGGAAGCCGTCGGCCCAGCTCATCAGGATCGCGAAGTCCCCGGAAAGCTCCGGCTCGACCATTTTCACCGCCCCCGCCAGCACCTCCCCGCGCGAGCCGTCGATGGTGATCACCTCGCCGGCCCTGAAAGTTCGCCCGCGGGCGCGGAACGCCCCGGCGACCATGTCGATGGCGATCTCGCCGGCGCCGGAAACGCAGGGGCGGCCCATGCCCCGCGCGACGACGGCGGCGTGACTGGTCATCCCCCCCCGCGCGGTGACGATACCGCGGGCCGCGTCCATTCCGCGGATATCCTCCGGAGAGGTTTCCTCGCGCACGAGAATCACCGAATGGCCCCCCGCCGCCTCGCGCTCGGCGGCGGCGGCGGTGAACACGATTTTTCCCGTGGCCGCCCCGGGCGAGGCCGGCAGCCCGGCGGCGACCACGTCGCGCTCGGCCGCCGGATCGATCGCGGGGTGAAGAAGCTGGTCGAGAGACGAGGGCTCGATCCTTGCCACCGCCTCGGCGCGAGAGATCAGGCCCTCGGCGGCCATGTCGACCGCGATCTTGAGGGCCGCGTGCGCCGTGCGTTTGCCGCCGCGCGTTTGCAACATGTAAAGCCGCCCGCGTTCCACGGTGAACTCGATATCCTGCATGTCGCGATAGTGGCGCTCGAGACGGCCGACGATCTCGTCGAACTGCACGAAAACATCCGGCATCACCTCCTCCATGGAGAGGGCCGCATCGCCCATCGCCTCGCGCGCCGCGCGGGTCAGCGGCTGCGGCGTTCGGATGCCGGCGACGACATCCTCCCCCTGCGCGTTGACCAGAAATTCGCCATAGAGCCGGTGCTCGCCGGTGGAGGGATTGCGGGTGAAGGCGACGCCGGTGGCGCTGGATTCCCCCATGTTGCCGAACACCATCGACTGGACGTTCACCGCCGTGCCCCAAGCCTCGGGGATATCATGCATGCGGCGATAGAACCGCGCCCGGTCATTCATCCAGCTGGCGAACACAGCGCCGGTCGCCCCACAAAGTTGCCGCTCGGGATCCTGCGGAAAGGCTTCGCCCAGCTCGGCTTCCACGGCGGACTTGTAAGCGTCGACCACACCCAGCCAATCGTCCGCGCCCAATGCCGTATCGACCGTGACCCCGAGGGCGTCCTTGCGGTCGTCGAGAATCTCCTCGAACATGTGATGGTCCAGGCCGAGGACGACATTGGAATACATCTGGATGAAGCGCCGGTAGCTGTCGAAGGCGAACCGGCGGTCGCCGGCGAGGCGGGCGAGCCCCTCCACCGTCTCGTCGTTGAGGCCCAGATTGAGCACCGTATCCATCATCCCTGGCATCGAGGCGCGCGCTCCCGAGCGCACGGAAACGAGCAGCGGGTTGGCCGGATCGCCAAAGCGCTTGCCCACCAGCGCTTCCACTGTCGCCAAAGCCTCCGACACCTGCCCACGCAACGCCTCGGGGTAGACCCGCGCCTTGGCGTAGTAGTGGTTGCACGCCTCCGTCGTGATGGTGAAGCCGGGAGGCACCGGCAGGCCCAGAGCCGACATCTCCGCCAGATTTGCGCCTTTTCCCCCGAGCAGATCCTTCATCGCGGCATTGCCGTCGGCTCGTCCGCCACCGAAGGCGTAAACCCAACGCGTCCGCGCAAGCGCCTCGCCCGTCATCGTTCCACCTGTCCCGAGATCCGCGAAAAGTCCGCCGTCGCCGCCATGGCCCGACGCACGGCCATCAACAAGGCGAGGCGATTGTCCCGCTGAGCGGAGTCGGGAGCGTTGACCAGAACCTTGTCGAAGAAGGCGTCCACCGGCGCCCGCAGCCCGGCGAGGGCGGCCATGGCCCCGGCAAAGTCCTCACGCGCGAGCGCGGCCTCCGCGGCCGGCCGCGCCTTGGCGAGTGCGTGGATAAGCCCCGCTTCCTCCGCCGGGGCGCCGGCCATTGGCCGCGGCTCTCCCGCCGGGAGCGGACCCTTTTTCGTTTCCGCCTGGAGGATGTTGGTCGCGCGCTTGTACCCGGCGAGAAGATCGGCCCCGTCGTTGGTGGACAGAAATGCGGACAAGGCCTCGACGCGCGCGACCACGCGCGCGAGATCGTCGTCGCCCAAAGCGAAGACCGCATCCACCAGATCGTGGCGTTTGCCCTGATCGCGCAGCACACCTTGCAAACGATCGCCGAGGAAGGCCATCAGATCGTCGCCGCCCGCCCCCGCGAACGGCTTCAGCGGCAACCGAAGGCCATTCTCGAGGACGATCCGGATCACACCCAGGGCCGCGCGGCGCAGAGCGAAGGGGTCTCTCGAGCCGGTGGGCTTTTCCCCGATGGCGAAGAAGCTCGCCAGCAGGTCGAGCTTGTCGGCCAGAGCGACGGCCACGGATGTGGGTTCGTTCGGCGCCGGGTCGCCTGGACCTTGCGGCCGGTAGTGCTCGCGGATGGCGAGGGCCACCGCCGCCGGCTCGCCCCCGGCCTTCGCGTAGTAGCCGCCCATCACGCCCTGAAGTTCGGGGAACTCTCCGACCATTCCGCTCGTCAGGTCGGCCTTGGCGAGCCGGCCCGCGCGGGCGGCGAGCGTAGCGTCGGCGCCGACGAAGGGTGCGATGGCCGCCGACATGCGCGCGATTCGTTCCGCGCGTTCATGGAGGTTGCCGATCTTCGCGTGAAAGGTGACCCCTTTCAGCCTCGAAAGCCGATCCTCGAGAGGCCTGACGCGATCCTCGTCCCAAAAAAAGCGGGCGTCGGCCAGCCGCGCCGAGAGCACCCGCGAATTTCCCGCCGAGACAAGGGCGCCCCCGTCGCTGGCCTCGATGTCGGCGATGGCGACGAAATGGGGGGCGAGAACCCCGTCGGCCGATCGCGTGGCGAAATAGCGCTGGTGGACCCGCATCGAAGTGCGGATCACTTCGGGGGGCAGGTCGAGAAAAGCGGGGTCGATCGTCCCCAAGAGCGGCGTGGGCCATTCGGCCATGCCACACACCTCGTCGAGCAGACCCTCGTCCTCAACCAGCGCGAGCCCCTTGGCCGCGCACAACGCGCGCGCCCCCTCGGCAATCCGCCGACGGCGCTCCGCCCGGTCGAGAATCACGAAATGGCCGGCGAGGGCCTCGCGATATTCGTCGAAATCGCGGGCGCGGAACGGTCGGCGGGCGCCCATGAAACGATGGCCCTCGCCGATATCCCCGGAGGCGACGCCGTCAATATCGAAGGCGACAACGCGCGAATCGAACACGCACAGGATTCGCCGCAGCGGCCTCACCCATTTCAGTTTCGTCTCGCCGGAGACCATGGATTTGGGCCATGGAAACGTCCGGACGATGGCCGGGACCATTTCGGCGACGATCTCGGCTGTCGGGCGCCCGGCGGTGGCGATTCGCGCGTGGATAAAACCGTCCCGCTCCTCGAGCGCCTCTCGCCCGGCGTCCACGGAACGCAGGAACCCTTCGATCGCCCCCGGCGACGCCCCGATCCGGGGCCCCCGTCGCTCCTGCATTCGATCGGCCTGCCCCGTCGGCAGTCCGTCGACAACGAGGGTAAGCCGGCGGGGGCCGGCAAGGGCGCGCGCTCGTTCGAAGGCGAGATGGCCCTCAGCCAGATGGGTGCGCGCCATACGCTCGAGGTCGCGGGCCGCGCCGGCCTGCATGCGCGCGGGGATGTCTTCGGAAAAGAGTTCGAGAAGAAGTTGGGGCACGGCTCTAGGCCCCGGCCGCTTCCAGCGTCACCCACGCCAGAGCGCAGGCTTTGCACAACTCGCGGATTCTCGCGATGTAACTCTGGCGTTCGGCGACGGCGATCGCCCCCCGCGCGTCGAGCAGATTGAACAGATGCGAGGCCTTCAGCACGTGATCGTAGGCCGGCAACACCAGCGGCCGCCCCTTGCGGCCGACCTCGGCCAGCAGTCGCGGAACGGACGCCTCCATGTCTCGGAAGTGGG